>SPBQ01000526.1 GCA_004525875.1 Myxococcales bacterium | reverse complement strand
CTGGAGCTACGGCGCCGGCACCGCGCTCGCGGAGTTCGAGGTCGAATACAAGGACAAGGTCTCGCCTGCGGTTTACGTGAGCTTTGCGCTCGCGGGCAGCGGCGCACACAAGGAGCTCGCGAATGCCTCGCTGGTCATCTGGACAACAACGCCGTGGACGCTTCCGGCCAACCTCGCCGTGGCGGTTCATCCCCGCTTCGAGTACGCGCTCGTGGAGACCTCCGGCGTACCGATCGTGCTGGCCGAGCCGATGATCGCCGGCCTGCGAGAGCGTCTCGGTCTCGGGGCGATCCTTGCCCGATTCAAGGGCTCGGAGCTCGAAGGCCTGCATGCGCGTCATCCGTGGATCGACCGCGACTCCCAGATCGTGACCGCGGACTACGTGACCCTGGAGGCCGGCACCGGCTGCGTGCACACGGCTCCCGGCCACGGTCAGGACGACTACGTTACCGGTCAGCGCTACGGTCTGGAGCCGTACGCCCCGGTCGATGCGAGCGGCCGCTTCACCGCGGAGGTCCCGGAGTTCGAGGGACAGTTCGTCTTCGACGCGGACGCCGCGATCGTCACGTTGCTGGCCAAGCGCGGTGTTCTACTCGCACGCGAGGAAATCTGTCACAGCTATCCGCATTGCTGGCGCTGCAAGCGGCCGATCATTTTCCGTGCGACGGCGCAGTGGTTCCTGTCGATGGAGGCGGGGCGCCTGCGCGAGCGAGCTCTGGAGGAGATCGACCGGGTGAGCTGGATTCCGGTGTGGGGACGCGAACGCATCCACGGGATGATCGCGAACCGCCCGGACTGGTGCCTCTCGCGACAGCGGTCGTGGGGTGTCCCGATGATCGCGCTACGCTGCCTGGAGTGCGGCGAGTCGTTCACGAATGAGACGCTCGCGTTGCGGGCGGCAGATATCTTCGAAGCGGAGGGGTCGGACGCATGGTTCACGCGGCCGCTCGACGCTTTCGTCGTTGAAGGGACGGCCTGCCCCGATTGCGGGGCCGAACATTTCGAGCGCGACGAGGACATTCTCGATGTGTGGTTCGACTCCGGCGTAAGCTTCTCGGCCGTGATCGGGGCCGATTTCGGAGAGGACGTCGTGGCCGATCTCTACCTGGAGGGGAGCGATCAGCACCGCGGCTGGTTCCACTCTGCGCTGCTGACCTCGGTGGCGACGCGTGAGCGGGCGCCGTATCGGGCTGTTCTCACGCACGGCTTCGTGCTCGACGGTCAGGCTCGCAAGATGTCGAAGTCGGTGGGAAACGTGATCGCGCCGCAGAAAATCATCCAGCAGTACGGCGCCGACATTCTCCGACTTTGGGTCTGCGCCGAGGACTATCGCGACGACGTTCGCATCTCCGAGGAGATCCTCAAGCGGCTCGCCGACTCGTACCGTCGCGTGCGCAACACCTCGCGCAATCTTCTTGGCAACCTCGTCGGCTTCGATCCCGAGAGCGAGCGTGTGCCGGTGGTCGACATGCTCGAGCTCGATCGCTGGGCGCTCGGCCGGCTCGACGACTTCCTGGCGCGCTGCCGGCGCGCGTACGACGAGTACGAGTTTCACATCGTCTATCACGCGCTCAATAACTTCTGCGGCGTGGACCTTAGCGCCCTGTACTTCGACATCGTCAAGGACCGGCTCTACTGCTCGGCGCCGGCCTCGCTCGAGAGGCGCAGCGCGCAGACGGTGATGTACGATACGCTCACCGTCCTCACCCGGGTCATCGCCCCGGTCCTTTCGTTCACGGCCGACGAGATCTGGAAGGCGATCCCTGCCAACGGAGCCGACGCGAGTGTCTTCCTGACCGATTTCCCGAACGCCGATCCGGCCTGGCGCGACAGCGCCCTGGCCGGCCGCTGGGCTCGGCTGTGGGAGATCCGCGCCGAAGTGACACGCGCGCTGGAGCACGAGCGCAAGGAAGGTAGGATCGGACACTCACTCGACGCGAGTGTGTTGCTGACCGTCGGCGCCGCGGATCACGCGTTGCTGTCGGGCCTGGGGACCGAGGAGCTGGCGGCGATCTATATCGTCTCGCAGGTTGAGCTGATCGGCCCGCGAGAGGATGACTCGGTCGGCGTCGAGATCGGCGCGCCGCGCGGCGCGAAGTGTGGGCGCTGCTGGAACTTCCGGGAATCGGTCGGCACCCACGACGGTCATCCCGAGATCTGCAGCCGCTGTCAGGCGGTCGTGGCGGCGTCGTGAGCAATCCGGCGGCGGTCTTGTTCATTGCCGCGATCGTGGCACTCGACCAACTGACGAAATGGCTCGTGTCCGCATCGATGACCGTGGGACAGTCGATCGACATCGTACCGGACTTCTTCGCACTCACGTACGTTCGCAATCCGGGCGCGGCCTTCGG
>SPBQ01000446.1 GCA_004525875.1 Myxococcales bacterium | reverse complement strand
GAGGAAGGGCAGGCGAAGCTTCTGCAGGCCCGGGTGCTCTGCCTCGGTGCCGGTGGCCTCGGCTCGCCTGCAGCGTTCTATCTTGCGGCGGCCGGCGTCGGCACGATCGGAATCGTCGACGACGATGTCGTCGACATGTCCAACCTGCAGCGCCAGATCCTGCACACCAACGACCGTGTTGGCATGCACAAGGCGGAGTCTGCGTCGACGACGCTCAAGGCACTGAACCCTGACATCAAAGTCGTGGAGCACCGCACCCGTCTCGACTCGTCCAACATCATGCACATCCTCGCCGACTCCGACATCATCGTGGACGGCTGCGATAACTTCCCCACCCGCTATCTCGTCAACGACGCCTGTGTCATGACGGGCAAGCCGAACGTGCACGGCAGCATCTTCCAGTTCGAGGGGCAGGCCACGGTCTTCGCACCGGGCCACGGGCCTTGCTACCGCTGCCAGTTCCCGGAGCCTCCGCCCCCCGGGATGGCGCCGAGCTGTCAGGAGGCGGGCGTACTGGGCGTGCTGCCGGGGCTGATCGGTTGCATCCAGGCCCTAGAAGCAATGAAGCTGATCCTCGGCGTCGGCAAGCCGCTCATCGGCCGGCTCGCGCACGTTGAGACGCTCGGCATGAACATCCGCGTCTTCAACTTGCGGCGCGATCCGAACTGCCCGATGTGCGGTGATAACCCGACGATCACGGCGCTCATCGACTACGAGGAGTTCTGTGGGCTGCGACTCGGCGGCGATAGCGACTCGGACGCGAGCGCGAATGCCGCCTGAGGCGACACCCGACGACACTCGTACTCTCATCCTCATGCGTCACGGCGAGACGGACTGGAACCGTCAGCGCCGTGTGATGGGCTCCGCCGAAGTTTCCCTCAACGAGGAAGGACGTCGGCAATGCTTGGCCGCGGCCGGCGTGCTGGGCGGCTTCGGCGTGAGCCGGGTCACGAGCAGCCCGCTGGTGCGCGCCATCGAGTCGGCGGCCATCGTCGCCACGGAGCTCGGCGTTCCGCACGATCACGATCCCGACCTCGAGGAGGTGAAGTTCGGCCGCTGGCAGGGGCTGAGCTACGAGGAGATCGTCGGCGATCCGGCGTACGCGGCGTTTTCTGAGGACCCTCTCTCCAATCCGACGCCCGGCGGCGAGACCATTCTCGACGTGCAAAGGCGCGGCGTGGCCGCTCTCGAGCGCGCCGAGCCGGGCGAACGGGTCGTGTTCGTCTCCCATGGCGACATCATCCGAGCCACGATCTGCCACTACCTCGAGATTCCCGTGGCCGAGTTCCGACGCATCCGCATCGACAACTGCGGGCTCACCGCAATCACCGAGCGTCGCGGCCGCCCCGAGGTGAAGTTCATCAACACGCTGGCCGATCCGCAACGTGCGTGGGAGCCACTTCACTGGACCCAGATGATCGGATCGGCATGACCCGAGCCGATTCGTCGATTCCTTGACACCACCACCAGCCGCGGGCAGGTTTCCCCGTAAGTATGCGATCCATTGAGGAACTTGAGGGGATCTGTACCGAGCTGCGAGTCAGCATCCTTCGCATGATCGCGGCCGCGGGATCGGGGCATCCGGGGGGCTCGCTGTCCGCGGTGGAGATCCTCACGGCTCTATATTTCGCCGTGCTCGACTACCGCGTGGGCGAACCGCGCTGGAACCGTAGAGACCGCTTCGTTCTGTCCAATGGGCACGGCGTCCCGGTTCTCTACGCCGCGCTCGCGCGCGCCGGTTGCATCGAGGAAGCGGAGCTGGCCGGCCTGCGAGCGCTCGGCAGCCGGCTGCAGGGGCATCCGGACCATGTCCGGCTTCCATATATAGAGGCGGCGACGGGATCCCTCGGACAGGGACTCTCCGTCGCAGTCGGGATGGCGTTGGCCGAGAGACTCGACGCGGCCAACGACTACCGCATCTTCTGCCTGCTCGGTGACGGCGAGCTGCAGGCCGGACAGGTCTGGGAAGCTGCAATGTCGGCCGGTAAGTTCGGCCTCGGCAATCTCACCGCAATCGTCGACTACAACAGGGTGCAGCTCGACGGTCACGTCAAGGCGATCATGGACCTGGAGCCGCTGGCTGATAAATGGACCGCGTTCGGGTGGCACGTTCTGGAAGTCGACGGCCACGAGCTGCGCGAAATCCTGCCCGCATTCGAGGATGCGCAGCGCGAGAAGCGACGGCCGACGGTCATCATCGCGAATACTGTGAAGGGCAAGGGCGTGTCCTTCATGGAAGACACCTACGCATGGCACGGCAAGGCTCCGAACGCCGAGGAGCTCGCGCGTGCGCTCGGCGAGCTCGGTATCGCGGGCTCGGCCTGAGGAGACGCCGGACATGGGCAAGGCAACCAGGGCCGCGTTCGGGGACGCACTGCAGAGGATCGGCGACACGCACCCGCGCGTGGTGGTCGTGGACGCCGATCTGTCGTGCTCCACTCAGACCCGTAAGTTCGCTGAGACGTTCCCGGAGAGGTTCATCCAGGTGGGCATCGCCGAGGGCAACATGGTTGGCATTGCCGCCGGCCTGGCGCTCGGCGGCATGGTGCCGTTCGCCGCCAGCTTCGCCTGTTTCATCACCGGGCGGTTCGAGCAGATTCGCGTTTCGGTCGGCTATAACAATGCGAACGTGAAGATCGTCGGTACGCACTCTGGGTGCGGTATCGGCGAGGACGGCTACAGCCAGATGGGTCTTGAGGACCTCGCGCTGATGCGCTCGCTTCCGAATATGGTCGTCATCCAGCCGGCCGACGCGGCCGAGACCGAAAAGGCGACCGAGTTCCTCGCCGACTATGACGGTCCGGCCTACCTTCGGCTCACGCGGCAGAGCGTGCCGGATATCTTCGACGCGAGCTACCGCTTCGACTTCGGCCAGGGCGTGGAGCTACGCACGGGCTCCGCCCTCACGATCGTGGCCAGCGGCGGTGTCGTGGCCTCCGCGCTGGCGGCGGCCGAGGCGCTCGCCGGTCAGGGGCTCGACGTAGGCGTGGTCAACATGCACACGAT
>SPBQ01000005.1 GCA_004525875.1 Myxococcales bacterium | reverse complement strand
CCGCAGCTGCGGATCATCGATGGCGGAACGCGACCTCGCGCTACCGTCGTTGGAAAGCGAACCCCACCAGTCGAACCCTGCCTCCTTGGGAAAGGCCTCCGAGATCTGTCTGGTAATGTCGGAGAAGTGGCGCATCTCCGGATACAGGAACGGCTTCCCGGTCGTCACGAGCGCCGCCGAGATACGCCGCTCCGGATCGGCCCAGGCCAGGATGGTGATGAAGCCGATGTTCCCGAACGCGTGCGGAGTGTCGGGACCATAGAAGCTGATCCTCTTCCCTCCGAGCATGAACCCCATGCCGTAGCGTACGGGCATCGCCAGCGAGAGGTCGAACTCGAGATAGGATTGCTCGGCAACGGCGCGACGAACCGTGCGAGGCTGAAAGACGCGGACACCGTCGAGCTCACCGCCAGCGAGCAACAGCTCGTAGAACCGGCTCAGCTCGTTCGCGTTCGAGACGATATTGCCCGACGGAATGATGGCCGTCAGGTAGCGCGGGTCGTTGCCCAGCTCGGGAACCCACTCGAAGGGCACACCCAGGAACCGCCGGAACAGCCATGAGGCGGGAGGAACCACCGCTACCCCCGTGAACGCGCTCTGAGCCACACGCTCGACGTCGCGTGGAGGCACGCCGAAGTTCGTCCACCGAAATCCGAGCGGCTCGAGGATCTTGCGCCCGAGGACGGTGCGGATGTCGTCGCCCGTCACCCGTCGGACGATCTCACCGAGGATGAAGCCTCCGCTGATGGCGTGATAGGCTAGCCGATGGCCGGCCCGCGACGTGCGATGTGCATCGCACAGGATCCGCAGAATCTCGTCGGGATGCTCGAGGACGTCGAGGTCCATCGCTTCCGGCGGAATGTTCGGGATACCGGCACGGTGCGTGAGGATATGCCGGATCGTGATCCATCGCTTCCCGTGAGCGCTGAACTCGGGGATGTACTCGCAGACCGGATCGTCCAGATGCAGGTAGCCTTCGTCGTCGAGCAGGTGCATGACCATCGCCGTTATGGCCTTGCTTGCCGAGAACGTGTTGACCGGCGTCTGCGTCGTGATCGGGATCTTTTCAGCGTCGGGGGCGTCCCACGGCGCGGCGCCCCTGGCGTAGCCGATCGCACGGTCGATCATGACCTCGCCGCGGCGCCGGATGCAGAGCTGGATCGCCGGGTTCAGCCCGTCGCGGTAGAAGCACTCCACCGCCGCCCAGACCCGCTCGACCGCCTCCGGCTCGACGCCGACGGCGAGTGGGTCGACCTCGTTGTCGACGGCGATCGACGTTACTTCCTCGATTGATTTCGGAACGTGCCCACGGGTGACGATCGACGGCAGCATATGAATTTCTCCCTCCGAGGACCTCGAATCAAAACTCTAAGACTAGCAGCATCCGTGCCGACCAAGTGGAGGTCGCCGCGCCGGGCGGCCATGGTCAGGCCTGGGAAAACTCGGGCCGCGTTTTCCCAAGCCTGCGGAAGGTCGGAAGACGCGAACGATGTCGAGGAAACTGGAACTGTCGCCACTTCCGTGGCGGTCGGGGCTGATCTAGACTCCAGCGATGACTGACGCCGGGACCCCGTATATCACCATCACCGCCGATACCCACGCCGGCGCGGCCATCGACGCTTACCGCGAGTACCTCGACCCTCGGCAGCGGGCCGACTTCGACGCCTGGCGTGGCAGCTACAAGAACCCCGCCGAGAAGCACGTCGGCACCAAGAAGACCAAGAACTGGGATTCGGCCGAGCGGCTGGCCGATCTCCAGAGCGACGGTGTCGTGGGTGAAGTGATCTTCCCGAATACCGTCCCTCCCTTCTATGACCGTGCGTTTCATATCGCGCCGCCCCCCACGCTCGAGCAGTATCCCCGCTACCTCGCCGGCACTCGAGCCCACAATCGCTGGCTCGCCGAGTTCTGCGCCCAGGCGCCGGCACGCCGCGCGGGGATCGGACTGATCCACCTCAACGACCTCGACGACGCGATCCAGGACGTCGAGTGGATCGCGAAGCACGGACTGCGTGGAGGTGTGCTGCTCCCGCTGCCCTCGCCCTCCGACGTGCACTTGAACGCCCTCAATCATCCCGACTACGATCGCCTCTGGGCGGCGATCCAGGATCACGATCTCGTAATGAACCAGCACTCGGGCCAGGGATCACCGCACTACGGCGACGGGCAAGGGTCGAAGGCGCTCTGGGCTCTGGAGATGTCGTTCTTCGTTCAGCGTGGGTTCACGCATCTCATCATGGGAGGCGTGTTCGAGAGGTTTCCGAAGCTGCGCTTCATCCTGACCGAGTCCGGCTGCGCGTGGGCACCGCGGCTCATGCAGCAGCTCGACGCCATGTACATGGCCTGGAAAGCGGGAGCGATCGGCGAGATCGATACCACGAAGGACCCGGCGCTCAGTGAGCCGCCCAGCTTCTACGCGAAGCGTAACTGCTGGTACGGCGCCAGCTTCCCCTCCCCGCGTGATATCGAAGGCCGCGACGTCGTCGGGGTCGACAAGATCCTCTGGGGCAACGACTACCCCCACTACGAGGGCTGCTACCCGTACTCCAGAGAGAACATGCGCTTCGCGTTCTCGGACGTTGATCCGAAGCAGGTACGCATGATGCTGGGTGAGAACGCGGCCAGGCTCTACGGCTTCGACTTCGAAGCGCTGCGCCCGGCAGCCGAGGAGGCGGGCATCACGCCCGATCTGGTGGCGACGCCGCTCGAGGAGATCCCGGCCGACTCCACCTGTATCACCTTCCAGCGAGCTCGCTTCGAACAGATGCGTGCGGGCCGATAGGGACGTCGTTCAAGAAACGACGTCGTACTCGCTCGCCTTGAACCTGCGCGTGCGCGCGAGGTACTCGCTCGCAAAGCCCGGATAGAGCGCGTGGTTCGTTCCGTCCTCGCCGAGGTACCAGCTCTTGCAGCCGGAGCTCCAGACCGTGTGCTTCATGCGCCCCTGCAGGCCCTCATTGTAACGATCCTGCACAGCCTTCTTCACGCTCACGTATCTGATGTCCTCGGCGATCATCTTTCTGATCGCCTGCAGCGCGTAGCGTATCTGCGCCTCGGTGTAGATCAGGACCGACGTATGCCCGGGGCCCGTGTTGGGCCCCATCAGGATGAACCAGTTCGGGAATCCCGCGACGGCCACCCCCTTGTACGCGGTCGCCCCGTTCTTCCACGCTTCCTCGAGGCGCAGACCGCCGAGCCCGGTGACGGGGACCGGCGGCGACGTGATCTGCACCGCAAAGCCGGTGGCAAAGACGATGGCGTCGACAGGATGATCGCGGCCGTCGGCCGTCGCAATCGAACCGGCGCGGATCTCCGTGATCCGGTCGGTGACGAGCTCGACGTTGTCGCGCTCGAGTGCGGGCCAGTAGTCGTCCGACACCAGCATTCGCTTGCAGCCGAACTGGAAGTGGGGCCTCAGCTTCTCGCGCAGCACGGGATCGGACACCGAGCGCTCGAGGTGCCTCTCCGAGCGACGCTCGCCGATACGCGACAGCCGCGGCGCGTCCAGCATGATGATCGGACCCAGCGCCTCGCTGAACCAGTATAGGAGCCAGCGGCGCAGCTTGAGCGCCAGCGGATGCCGCAGGAATCGCCTCTTCGTTCGTTCGGAAATCGGCGCATCCAGCTTCGGAAGAACCCATGCGGCGGTGCGCTGGAAGACGCTGAGCTTACCCACGCTGGGCGCGATGGTGGGGATCACCTGGATCGCACTGGCCCCCGTCCCGATCACCGCGACACGCTTGTGGGTGAGATCGTAGTCGTGGTTCCAGCGGGCGGTGTGGATTCTCTCGCCGCGAAAGTTCTCGATCCCCTTGATGTCGGGATAGGAAGGATCCACGAGCCCGCCGACGCCCGAGACCACCGCACGCGCCGTGAACGGCTCGCCCTCGCTCGTGGTCAGCGTCCACACGCCACCGCCCTCCTCGAATACCGCGTTCTCGATGGCGGTGTTGAAGCGCATGTGGCGGCGCAGGTCGTGCTTCTCCACACAGCCGAGCAGGTAGGCCTGAATCTCGGCCGAGTCGGCGTACCTGCGAGTCCAGCCCGGGTTTTGCTCGAACGAGTACGAATAGACGTGAGAGGGAACGTCGCAAGCAGCGCCGGGGTAGGTATTGTCACGCCACGTCCCACCGATCTCTCCGGCGCGCTCGAAGATCGTGAAGGAATGGATGCCGGCCTTCTTCAGCTGAATTCCCGCCCCGATGCCGGCGAAGCCCGCTCCAATGATGACGATCGGGAAAACGGTCGATTGGGTTGCCCCGCTTGATCCGTTCTTCATGTCTTCATGACTCGATCCGCTTGCGACCGGTGCGGTCCGGGCTAGAGGACGAAGGGGATGACGGCCTTGCGCCCTGGCGGGTAGTCCTCGAACTTCTCTTTGTACCAGCGGTGGTTCGACAGCGCCCGCGGCACGAGGTTCGCGGCGGTGAAGACGGCGAACGATAGACCGGCCAGCGACCAGGTCGCGATGGCCCAGCCCGTCCAGATCATCAGCTCACCGAGATAGTTCGGGCACGACACGATGCCGTAGAGTCCACCCGTCGGGATCTTGTAACCGGTCTCCCCCGGCTTGCGCAAATTTCTCAGGATGGCGTCCGATCGGCGGTTGATGAAAAAGCCGACGACAAAGAGCGTCACGCCGAGAACGAAGCGCGGATCACCGAGCCATGAATCTGGGTAGCTGCCATAGGATCCGACCCACGTACCGTTGAGGTAGGAGTTGACCATGTTGAACGCGAACCCGCTACCAACGATGGCGACGGGGATGCTCGAGTTCTCCCCTACCCTCATCTCCAGCGGATACACGAAGCTGCGGTGCACGTAGTGCAGCAGCCAGAGGGTCACCAGCAGCAGCGGTACGAACTCGAGCGCGTTGCGGCCCTGGAAGAAGAAGTGAGCGAACGCGACCGCCGACGGGCATTCCATCGCGACCCAACCCAGGCGCGCCGGCAAGGTCGGCCCGGCGCGACGATCGCCGTGGCGCCCATACGGCGCCGTCGCGAACAGCAGCGACAGCGCGACGATTGGCGCCGCAAGAAAAACACCGGTCAGCAGGACATTGAAGAGGGTCGAGGGCGTCGTCATCACGGGTCACACAGCCGGCTGGTTTCGTAGCAGGGGCACCGCGAACAGGCGAAGCTGGCAGATTGGGCCGCCCCACCGGACGGGCCAGCCGGCCAAGTGCACGTCCATCCGGGATTTGCCTGTGCGTACAACGTATAGTTCATTGTACGCGCGACTTCCCCCCTCGGCTCGCCGCACGCACCAGGCACAGGAGTAACCGATGGACTTCAACGACTCGCCGCAGGAAGCGGCGTTCCGAGCCGAGGCGCGGGCCTTCCTAGAGGAGCACGCGCCGACCAAACCGATGGGTGCCCACGCTCACTCCACCGACCGCAAGTCGGTGCTGGGAGAGGTCCGCGCCTGGCAACACACGCTCCAGGAGCACGGCTGGGCGGCGCTCCTGTGGCCGAAGGAGTACGGTGGGCGCGGCCTGGGCTTCATCGAGCAGATCATCTGGAACGAAGAGCTCTCGCGCGCAGGCATCGGTGAGTCGATGTTCCTGCCCGGCGTCGGCATGTGCGGCCCCACGATCATCGCGCATGGCAACGAGGAGCAGAAGTCGCGCTTCCTGCCGCCGATGCTCTCGGGCGACGTGGTCTGGTGCCAGCTGTTCAGCGAGCCCGGCGCCGGCTCCGACCTGGCCTCGCTCGGCATGAAGGCCGTTCGCGACGGCGACGATTGGGTGGTGACCGGCCAGAAGGTTTGGTCGTCCTTCGCCGATTTCGCCGACTTTGGCTTCCTGCTCGTGCGCACCGACCCGAGCACGGTGAAGCAGAAGGGGATCACCTACCTGCTCGTCGACATGAAGTCTGCCGGCATCGAAGTCCGGCCGCTGCGCGACATGGCCGGCGGTGAGCACTTCAACGAGGTCTTCTTCGACGGCGTGAGAGTCCCCGACGCCAACCGGATCGGTGAGATCAACGACGGCTGGACGGTTGCCAAGACCACGCTCATGTACGAGCGCATGGCCATCGGAAGCGTCTCGCGCTTCTTCTCGTACGACGACCTGGCCGCCTTCGCACGCGAGCGTCGGGCCAATCTCGATGCTACGACGCGTGACGCCCTGGCGCGCGTGTACACCTGGACGAAGAGCCTCGACCTGCTCAACGCCCGCGTGAACACGATGCTCAGCCACGGCCAGGACCCGAGCGCCGAGGCCTCGGTCATGAAGCTCGCCATCGCCCGTATCCTCACGGCCGCGGCCGACATCGGCATGGAGGCACAAGGGCTCGGCGCGCTCGAGAACGAGGGCGCGTGGCAGCATCACTTCCTGTTCTCGCCGGCCATGCATCTGGCGGGTGGCACCGAGGAGATCCAGAAAAACCTGGTCGCCGAGCGCGTGCTCGGCATGCCCCGTGAGCCCGACGCGTTCTCGAGCACACCGTTCGAGAAGCTCCCGCACTCGTGAATCGGAAGGTGGCCTGTAGATGAACTTCGCATTCAGTCCCGAGCAGGAAGAGTTTCGCGACGTCCTCGCACGATTCGTCGAGGAACGCTGCCCGATAGAGAAAGTCCGTCGCGCCACCGAGTCCGAGACTGGCTACGACACTGTCGCCTGGAAGCAGATGGTCGAGGAGCTGGGACTGGCCGGCATCGCGATCCCCGAGGCCTATGGAGGTCAGGGCTTCAGCTTCCTGGAGCTCGGACTGGCCCTCGAGCAATTCGGCCGTAACCTGGCCGGCGGACCGTTGTTCGCGACCGCGTGCCTTGCCGCGCAAGCCATCCTCAATGCCGGCAGCGAGGAGGATAAGCAGGAGCTGTTGCCGGGGATCGCCGCGGGCCGGACCATCGCCACGCTGGCCGTCGCGGAGGGCAACGCCTCCATCACACCCGACACGATCGCGGCCGTATGCGCTCGTAACGGCGGCGAGTGGTCGGTCAGCGGAACCAAGACCTACGTCGTCGACGCACAGAACGCCGAGCTCATCGTCGTCGCCGCCCGCTCGCTCGGCTCCTCCGGAGCCAACGGCATCACGCTACTGGCGGTCCGTGCCGACACGCCCGGTGTGCGCATCGAGCGGGTGGAAGCCATGGACCTCACGCGACGCCTTGCCACCGTCACGCTCGACGACGCCGGTGCGCGACCGATCGGTGAGCCCGGCACCGCCTGGCCCGCCCTGTCGCGAACCCTCGACCAGGCCGCGATCGGCCTCACCGCGGAGCAGGTCGGCGGCGCCACGCGCTGCCTGGAGATGGCCGTCCGGTATTCCAAGGAGCGGATCCAGTTCGGCCGACCCATCGGCTCGTTCCAGGCCGTGAAGCACCGCGCGGCCGGCGTGAAGCTCGACCTCGAGCTCGCGCGCTCGGCCGCCTACTGGGCCTGGTGGGTCGCGTCCGAGCACGACGAGGAGCTCGAGCAGGCCGCCAGCATCGCCAAGTCGATCTGCTCGGAGACGTTCGTGTACGCGGCCGCCGAGAACATCCACATTCACGTCGGAATGGGCTTCACGTGGGAGCACGACGCACACCTGTACTACCGGCGCGCGAAGTCCTCCGAGATCCTGTTCGGCAACCCCACGACCCACCGCGCACGACTGGCCACGCAGCTGGGCTTCACGGCGTGACCACCGACGCGGCCAGCCGCACCTCGCTCAGCCACACTGCCGTCCTCGACGCCGCGCTCGCGATCGTCGACGCGGAGGGCCTCGAAGCTCTCACGATTCGTCGGCTCGCGGCCGACCTCGGCGCGGCTCCGATGGCGCTCTACCGGTACTTCGCCAACAAGGACGAGCTCGTCACCAGCTTGTTCGACCGCGTGATCTCCGAGTACGACCCCGACCAGCACCGCGAGGGCGACTGGCGCGAGCAGCTGGGAAGCTCGTTTCGCTGGTTCCGCCGCGCGCTCGTGAGCCATCCCGGCATCATGCCCGTGCTCACCCGGCGCGTAGGCGTCGGGAACCACTCCGACCGCATCACGGAGTCCGTGCTCGCGAGCCTGCGCCGCATCGCGCGCGACGACGAGGAAGCCGCCCGCGCGTTCTTCGCGCTCGTTAGCTACACGGTGGGATTCGCCTGTCTGGAGGCGGCCTCGATGGCCCAGCGCCGGGCCGCCGGCATCGACGATGCCGGCGAGTGGCTCCGACTCTCTCGCCTGCGCTTCGAATCGCTGCCGCGGGCTGCTCATCCGTGCCTGGTAGACCTGGCCGGCTACATCGGCGGCTACTGGACGGACGAGCAGTTCGAGGACGGGCTGTCCCGCCTGCTCGCGTCCGTCGTGGTCCGCGCAGCCTCGCCGACTCGAGATTCGCCCTCCTAGACCGGCGCCGGCTGCGCACCGCGTACGAGCTTGCCCGGCATGGCGCCGGTCGGCTCACCGTTCTCGTAAGTGACAACGCCCGAGACCACCGTGGCCACGTAGCCGTCGACCTCTTGCAGGAGGCGCCGTCCATTGGCGGGCAAGCCGTAGGCAACGCGCGGCCGGCGTAGACGTAGCTTGTCGAAGTCGATCACGTTCACGTCCGCCTTCATGCCCACCGCGAGCACACCGCGGTCGAGCAGTCCGTAGAGCTCCGCCGTGTCGTGGGTCTGGCGCTTGACGATCCACTCCAGCGGCAGGCGTTCCCCGCGCTCGCGGTCACGTGCCCAGTGTGTGAGCATGTAGGTCGGGATGCTGGCATCGCAGATCACGCCACAGTGGGCGCCGCCGTCGCTCAGCCCGAGGGCGGCGGCGGGATGCAGGAGCATCTCTCGCGTCGAATCGAGACTGCCGTAGCTGTAGTTGAACAGCGGGAAGTAGAGCAGCTCGGTACCGTCTCGCTGCATCAGCATGTCGTAGGCGATTTCCTTCGGGCTCTTGCCATCACGCTCGGCGATGGCCGCGATGCTCTTGTCCGGTTCGGGCTCGTAGTCCAGCGGGTCGCCGAGCGGGAAGAGTTTGTGTAAGCTCCCGCAGACAAAAGCGACGATGAGCTCCGAGTACTCGAACTCCTCGTTGATCATACGCTCGCGAACAGCCGGGTCGCGCAGGCGCTCGCGCTTCTGCTCGAAGGGGAGATCGGCGATCTCCTTGTAGCTCGGGTTCTCGATGAACGGATTGACGGTCGTCTGCCAGCCCATGAGCATGCTCGTCGGGCGACCGGCGACCTGCGGGACGACGCGCGCACCCTCCGCGCTCGCCTGCAAGCTGAGATCGAGCATGCGACGGTACTGTTCCGGCTCCATGTCGTGCTGGACCAGCGCGAAGGAAACCGGGCGGCCCGTCTCGGCGGCGAGCTTTCGCATCCAGGCCATCTCCTTGTCGGGCGCGGCGAGGTCCTCTCCGGCCGCACCGGCCGGCGCCAGCTCGAACACGCCCTGGCCGAGCTCGCCGAGAGCGCGGCCGATGCCGAGCAGCTCGTCCTCGGCCGCGAACGTTCCGGGCACGGGCTCGCCGTCGACGGCGCGGTGCACGATCGTGCGTGAGGTCGAGAAACCGAGCGCGCCGGCCGCGACGGCCTCCTTGACGATCGCGGCCATGCGGTCGATATCCTCGGGCGTGGCCGGCTCGTTCTTGGCGCCACGCTCACCCATCACGTAGGCGCGTACGGCACCGTGGGCGACCTGCGCGCCGACATCCACCGCGCGCTCGCCGCGCTCGACGGCGTCGAGGTACTCGGGGAAACTCTCCCACTCCCACCGAATCCCTTCGGCCAGCGCGGTGCCGGGAATGTCCTCGACGCCTTCCATCAGACCGATGAGCCACGCGTGACTGTCCTTCTTGGCCGGTGCGAAGCCGACGCCGCAGTTCCCCATCACGAGCGTGGTCACACCGTGCCAGCTCGAAGGAGTCAGATACGGGTCCCACGTGACCTGGCCATCGTAGTGCGTGTGGATATCGACCCAGCCGGGCGTGACGAGCAGGCCCGCAGCATCGAGCACGCGGCGCGCCTCGCCCTCCAGGATCGGACCGAGCGCAACGATGCGGTCGCCCTCGATCGCGACGTCGCCGGTATAGGACTCGACCCCGGAGCCGTCGACGATCGTGCCACCCTTGATGATCAAATCGTACATGTCATGTCTCCCCTAATGCGATCTCTGCCTGACCTTCGATCATCTGAACTTCGAACGTGCATACCGGCTTGCGAATCGGCAGCGCGACAGGGCTGCCGTCGCGCACGTCGAGCTTCCCTCCGTGCAGCGGGCACTCGAGAATACAGTTCTCGATCCGGCCGCCGGTGAGCGGCGCGGACGCGTGACTGCAGCGATTCTCGAGCGCGTAGTAGCTGCCCCCCGCGTTGCACAGGAGGATGTCATGGCCGCCGGCGCGAATCTCCTTCGACTGCCCAGGTCCGAGCGAGCGGATGTCGACACGCAATACGCGACGCTGCGCGGGCGTAGAGCTCACCGTCCGGCTCCCTCGAGATAGGAATCCATCGTGTGATGGAAATGACGGATGCGCGCCTCCTGGTCACCCAGATGCAGACCGGTGAAGGCCCGCGAGCGCATGCCGGCCTGAACCCGCGGCAGATTGTACATGTCCTCGTCGAGCAACTCGCCGCCGAGCAGCGCCTCGGCGAACGAGTACCCCTCGGCCAGCTGCCGGTGCTCGTGCTCCGGGCGTGGCACGTCCAGCGCCGGCGTCCGAACCAGGTTGAAAAAGTCGAAGTACATCTTGTTCGGATCGTCCGGATGCGGCCGGTGACGGAAGATCCAAGCAAAGCGGGCGTGAATATTGAACGTGCAGTTCGGAAATACGGTGTAATGAAAATCGTCGATGAGCTGATCGTCGCCGAGCTCGGAGAAATCGGCGCCGACCGCAGGACCCTCCACTTCACGGATCTGGCGGGCGATCGCCGGTCGCACGTCGTCGACACCGCCGTCGAACTCGTCGGGGTCGAGACCCGCACCAGCGATGAAGTAGGCCTTGATCGTCTCCGTCACCGTGCCGTGGGCCGGGTGGCGCGGGCTGGCGACGGCCAGCGGCAGGATCATGCGCGTGTGCCGATCCCACAGATCGATCCGGCAGTTGACATCATCGCTGAACTCGAGCGTCCACGGATGCGTGGCGGCGATGTGGTACGACTCGTTGAATGCGTCGAGCGACGTCTTCCAGTTGCAGTCGATCTCCACGGTCACATCGTTGACGATTGCCATCTCCTCGAAGCGGTAAGGATCGAGATGCTGCGGGATGATGCCGAGATAATCGAGCAGCGCCGGAGCATCGGGATCGAGATTCACCCACACGAACCCGCCCCACGTATCACAGCGGACCGCCCGCAGACTGAGCTGATCGCACGGAACGCCCTGGGGGAACGATTGTGGATCCTGGGCCTCGATCAGGCGGCCGTCGCTACCGTAGCGCCAGCCGTGGAACGGACACGCGAAGCTCTCCGCGTGGCCGCGCCCGGGCTCTCGTAACCGGTTGCCGCGATGCATGCAGACGTTGTAGCGGGCGGCAATGCTGCCGTCGGCCTGGCGGATGAGAAGAACCGATTCCGGCCCGATCTCGAACGTGAAGTAATCGCCCTCGGCGGGAACGTCCGATTCACGGCCCGCCATGAGCCACACACGGGTCCACATGTCCGTCCACTCACGCGACGCGAACTCGCGTGACGTATAGCGTTCCTTGGGAATCGGGGGAATCGGGTCCAAAAGCGCTCAGGAACCTTCGATCAAACCCTTGCCGATCATGCGGGCCGCTAGCTCGATGAGATCGTGCGGCTGGTAGTCCAGTAACCGCTCGAGACCGGCGACACTGACGTTCGCGATACCGAGGACGATCGACCACACAAGCGCGCGCGTTGCGGGCGCCGCGTCCACGATCAGCCCCTGCCGCGCAGCCGTCGAACGGACCGCGCGCTCGAGCGCGGCCATCGTGTGCGCCACCGCTTCACCCAGCCCGACGGCCACCGGACTCGAGGCGCCGGCGGCGCGTTCCCAGGTCGTCGCATGCTGGCCGAGCCCGCGCTGCATGTCAGTGACGAGCGGGATGACGACTCCCATCAACTCCGAGAGCGTGGCGCATCGGCCGGCGGCCTCATCGAAACGAGCCGTGAGCTCGTCGAAACGCCGGCCGAGCAAGGTCGCGAAGATCTCCTCCTTGCTTACGAAGTAGGAATACGGGGTTCCTGCGCTGACGCCCGCGCGCGATGCGATCGCTCGCATGTTCATCTCGGCGTAGCCGCTGGTCTCGAGGATATCGGCGGCCGCACGCAGAATATCGCGGCGGCGGCCTTCACGGTCGCCGCGTTTCGTCTCGGGCCTGTCGTGGGCCTCTGATCGCGGCATACTCATCCTTCTATAGTGCCGCCACAGCCTACTACACGACGGACCTCGTTCAACTGAACGGGGTTCATACGAGTGAACGGAATCCCCCCACTCGCCCGATCGGGTTACGAATCGACCGCGGAATCCCCTGGATCCAAGCAATCCCGCGCGATTTGCCTGAAACGGCCCACGACCGCGGGCAGCATCTCCGGGTGGGTGAGGATGAAGAGCCGGTTGTCGGCGACGCCGCGAAGCGCGATCCGGCCGACCTCTTCGGGGGCCATCATCTGCTCGGCGGGAATGTCGGGCATGCCGCCGGCGGGCCCGCGAAGCGGCCCGCCGAAGCGCGGCGGCCGATTACGCGCGGACGTCTTCGCCAGGTTCGATCGCGTCATGCTCGGGCACAACACCGACACGCCGACATCGTCGTCCTCGAGCTCGGTCCGCAACATCTCGCTGTAGGCGATGAGCGCGAACTTCGACGTCGTATAGAGCCCGATGCCGAGGCCCTCGAAGACAGCCAGCCCGGCCAACGACGCATTGTTGACGATATGTCCCCCACCCTGCTCACGCATGCACGGCGCGAATACCGTGCACGCATTGACGGCCGTGTAGAGGTTGAACTCCATCACCCACTGCCAATCGTCGAGTGATGCCTCCACCAGCGGACACTCGAACGTTACGCCCGCGTTGTTAGAGAGAAGGTCGGCTGCGCCGAAGCGTTCGACCACGGCGTCGGCAAGCGTCTCGAGCGCCGCACGGTCGGTTGCGTCCGTCGCATGCGTGGTGGCCTCGCCTCCGCCGTCGCGAATCTCCGCGGCGACCGATCGCGCTGCATCCGCATCAATGTCGGCCACCGCTACTGCCATTCTCTCGGCCGCCGCGGCCAGCGCGATGCCGCGACCGATGCCACTTCCGCCGCCGATCACGACCGCCGTCTTGCCCTCGAGATCTTTCATGGCCGCGAGTGTGTTGCGCGGCCCACGTCGTGTCGAGCGCGGCCGCACCGCGGCGAGCATGCCCACTTCGACGCAGCGAGCTCGTCAGGTCGCCGCCAGCTTGACGATGATGTGCGCGAGCGCCTCGCGCATCGTCTCCAGTGGCATCGATGCTAGATCATCCGATCGGCGCAGTGCCTGCTCGGGCAAGAGTGGCAGATGAACGAAGCCTGTGTGCACGGACGGTCGATCGCCATCGCCCGACGATGTCAGATACAGCGCGAGGTACAGAGCCTGATTGCACAGATAGGTTCCGGCATCGTCCGACACCCGGGCAACGATGCCCCTCTCGCATAGCTCAGCAACGACATCGGCGACGCCCGGCATCGAAACCACGAGCTCATCAGGCGCACCATCAACGACTGCCTCGTCGCGGATGAGCCTCCCGGTGTTGTCCGGCCCGCCGAACGAACGACGGTTGACGGCACGAGTCTCCACGCAGATGCGCCCGCGAGCGGCATCCTGGCCCGTCAGCAGCCAGTACGCGGGCGGGTCGGCCAGCACGTCGGCAACCCGCTCGCCGATGCGCTCGGTGTCGACAGGCAGGATTCCGAGCTCCACGCGCGCCGCGAACGGCCGCAACGGCGCCGGCAGATCCTCGCGCAACGAGTCGACGAGAACCTGGGATGGGTTGAGCACATCGTCGAACGGCTCGAAGCCGGTGATCAAAATTCGGCCCGTGGCGTTCACTCGAAGACCTCCATGCAGTCGGCGATATGTCCGCCGTCGATGAGGTCACCCAGCTCGTCAGCCATCTCGCGACAGCCGTCGACGACGCCTCGCCAGATCCGGATGCGCTCGGCCGTCGAGTAGTCACGAAAGTCACCGCGGTCAGGCACGCGCCCTCCGGGCAGGCGGGCGATGAATGCGTTCGCCGGTGAGATCATGACCACGCGATCGAGGTCCTGCGGCGCTGGCCGGCGCCGGCGGAGGCCCTTGTCGAACCAGCCCGGCGTGATGCGATCGAAGAAGTGCGGATACAGAACGAGACCGTCGCGAGCGCGAAAACGAAAATCGAAATGGTAGTCGATGATACCGCCGTCGCGGTATACACCAGCGGGCGCACCGGCGACGTCGTGAACCCCGGCCATGACGAGCGGAATCGACCCGCTAGCGGTGAGCGCATCGGCGAGGTTGTCGACCGTAAGCGGCACGCTGTGCGTGGTGAATCCGTTGAACGAGACCGTCGAGCGCGCCGGTCCAAACACCGCCCGTTCGAAAAACAGCCCGAGCGCCCGGCGCGATACGGCGTTGGCCGCAGCGGCCACACCGAGACCGAGCGCAAGCGGTAGCCGCCGGTCGGCCCGCACGCCCGCGCGGCTGCGCACCGCGACGATATTCGAGCGAAGAACCGCATTCTCGACGATCTCGCGCCGCCCGGTGTCGCCGAGCATCATCGCGAGAATTCGCCGGCTCTCTGCGGTCACTTCGGCCGGCGTCGGCTCTCGCCCGTAGGCTTGCTCGATGTACGCATCCTCGAAACGGTCGAGCGCCGCCGGTGCATCGCGCTGTGCGTGGCAGGCATGCCGGAAGCTGCCGATCGACGAGCCGATGAGATCGATCGGCGACTTCCTCCCTGACAGCACGCGTTCGTGAAGAAGGCGGTCCAGCCGACTCAGCACCAGCCACTTGGGTCCGCCCGACGCCCCGACCATGGTCGAGAACAGCTCGCGATCAAACCCGTGCTCGGCGATCGTCGCGCGCGCTGCCCGACCCGCCCGGATCGTCAAGCTACGCGGCATTGAGCCGGTCGACGATCTCCTTCGGAGTCGGGAAACGCCCCTGCTCATGTTTCGAGAAGATCTTGTCGCCGCCGACGACGACGTCGAAGACACCGTTGTCACCCTTGATCAGGGTCGCGTCGACGCCGAGCTCCTGCTTGATCCTGGCCGCCAGACCGGTGGCCTGAGGAAGGTAGTTTCAACGAACGCAGTACTTGATCGAGATGTCCATCGACGGACGCTAGCAACAGCCGTAGGTCTTGTCACCCACCCCCGAGGAGCAGCTCGAGGCGCCGGTCAGGCGGCGTCGCGCAGGACGAAGAAGGCGGTGGTCGCGCAGACCAGCTCAAAACCGAGGGCGCCGCCCGTGTAAGCGGACAGGCCACCGTCAAGGATCACGCCGAGCAGGCGTGTGGTCCCGAGCCCGGCGGTCAGGAACAGCAGTGCCGTGACGGCCGTGCGCACGAGCTCGGTCCGGATGAGAGCCGCGCCGGCGAGCAGCCCGATGGCGATCTGCAGGCCGCCGTACATGGCCCGGATCTCGGTGGCGCCGGTCGGCGAGCTGTATCCGACACCCGCAGCCTCGCCCAGGAAGCCGGGATTCAGAAAGCAGAACACGCCGTACGGGAGCCAGACAAGGAGCGAGAGGCCTAGAAAGATTTTCATTCGGTCGGGTCCCCGGCGACGAGCTCACCGGGTGAGCTCGTCAGAGCATTGCATGACGCCGCCTCCGGCGGCTAGTGGAGCTTCTCGCGGTGGACGCGCTGGACGCGCTCGAAGTACTCGTCCATCGATTCGAACACGAGGTACTCGACGACGTGCTCCCAGGCCACCGCCATCTCGACGCCGGCGGCCCAGTCGCTATCGGTCACGCCTTCCGGGATCGTGCCGTGCAAAAAGAGCTTCCCGCCCTGGAGCTCGAACTCGCCATCCACCATCGTCGAGCCGCTTTGCTGTGGATCGGTGTCGTTCGACATGTACAGAACGACGACCTTCCCCGAGAAATCAGGCAGCACCTCTTCAGTCACGACTTCCCCCCTCTCCCGGCCCGGGTGGCACGCCGCTGCGGCCGGCCAAGCGTCAGTGTAGCAGGTCATTCGCCGCCAGCCCGAATCCTGCCGGGTGCCAGTGGTTTTTCCCTTATCGCAGCGGCGATGGCGGCGAGGAGATCGTCTCGCATGGCTGCGGGAATGCTGTGACCGACACCGGGATAGCGCCGGATACGGGCGTCGTAGCCCGCCGCTCGCATGCGCTCGACGGCAAGCGCCGCGCGCGCTACGGGAACGCGACCGTCCGCATCGCCGTGAAACGCGATCACATGCGGCAGCTTCACGGCGCCCGAGGATGGCTCGTGCGCGTCGGGATCGGGCGACGTTCTTGGCGCTACGGCATCGGGAAGCAGTCCGGCCACCGGCATGCTCACGCTGATCGCTTGCGGATAAAGAGCGGCCACCGCGAAGCTCAGCATCCCTCCCTGGGAGAACCCCACGATCACGGGCGGCGGGCGCGAAGGGCGCTCGCGCGCCAGCATGGCCGCCAGCTCCGCAAGGGACTTCGCCGACTCTCTCAAGCCCGCAACAAAGGCCTCGTGCGACGCCTGGTCGGTGCCGGGAAGCGGGAACCACGAGAACCCGGCCCCCCAGACGACCGGCGCGCGCGGAACGATGACGCGAGTAGGGACTTCCAACTCGTCGAACAGACGAATGAAGCTCTCGGGACGGTCACCGAGGCCATGGACGGCGATCACGATCGGCTGCTGCGCCAGCAGCGCGGCCGTGCTGTCTGGAGCGGCGGGCGTTCCGGCACGTGATTCGACACGACCGCCGACCACCCGCTCGATGAACTCGAGCTGGCCCGCCCACGAGGCCGGCGATCCCGCAAGCATCGTCGCGGCCGCGAGGGCCGCGACGAATGCGCGTGGATTCATCCGCAGTGACGTGAACCCGGCTACGGCGCCGACGCCTTGAACTGCTCCCCGTCGTTCTTCTTCGCCGACGTGAAGTCGATCGTCCAGCAAATGTCGGCGCCGCCATCGGCGATGAGCTGCACGGTGAACGCGGAGTCGACGTCGAAGTACTTGTCGGCGGACACCGGTTGCGGCGTCGGCAGGTTTGCACCCTTGGCCTTAATCTGGACCTTGCTCTTGCCCTCGTCGCCCGGCTTGAGCTGTCCGCCATTTACGCCGTCGGCCGTTGCGTCCTTATCCTTGTACTTGAACCCCTTCGGTGACTTGTCCTGCCACAGCGCGCTGGCCGGCACCGTGAGCAGCGCTTCGCGAGAGGCGACGTTGCCCGTCTCGTCGTACAGGCAAAGCGAGTACGCCGTGTTCGTCAGCGGATCGCCGAGATCGGCCTGATCGAACGCGTTGCCCTTGACGAGCTTCCACTTGAGGAGGTCCTTGTCGCCGCCCTTGTTCTTCACCAGCACCGTCGCCTTGGCGCCCGTCAGACAGCCAGCGCGCGGCTGTTCCGGACAGCGCAACTCGAACGCCTGCACGCCACCGGGACTGGAAACCACGCCGTACCCAACGTAGAGCGAGTCGGCATCGACAGCCGCCTTCGTCACCGTCGCGTTCGTGAGCTCGTAAGCGGCCAGCGGCGCGCCGGTGGCCGCATCGTGGGCCAGTAGCTGAGACAGCCCGCTCGGAGCTTCGCCCGGGTCGGTTCCCGTGAATACGATGCCGTTGCTCACGGACGTCGCGCTCCAGGTCGAACCGATCTGCTGCGACCAGACGATCGAGCCGTCGTCGGCGTCGAATGCCATCAAGTGATTCACGTCCGGCAGACACTCGCCCACACTGCAGTCGGCGTTCGTGGTGCACCCGGTCGTGTGATCGTCGGCGCAGACCGTCCTCGGGATCAGCTTGTAGATCGCCGCATAGATCATCCCGTTGTCGACAGAGAGCGGCCCGTTGAACAGGCCGAAGCCGGCGAAGCCCGGGGGAACAGGCGTCGGCTGGACTTCGTTCGTCCACTCGATGGCGCCGGTGGCCTCGTCGAGGGCGTAGAGCGTACCGTTCTTGCTGCCGCTGACGAGCACGGGCTTGGTGCCGCCGCCGTCGGCGAT
>SPBQ01000247.1 GCA_004525875.1 Myxococcales bacterium | reverse complement strand
GTCCGGTTTGATGAGCGGGATGTGGAAACGGGGCATGGCGCCGCTAGTGAGGCACCGGCAGACGAAAGGGCCGGCGACGGATAGGCGACGACCTGCGCAACCGCGCCACATCTCGACTCTACTGAAGCACTCTGCTGCGACGAGCGTGCATGAATGGTCCACGCTAGGGTGTGTCGGAGGGCGGCGCCAGCGATGCGGTCAGAACCGCGAGCTCGCCATCGCGGCTGCGCAGGATCAGGCGCTCGCCTTCGATCCGGAACCGCGTCGTCTTCTCCAGCGCTGCGAGAATCGCCTGCTCAGTCTCCATCACGCGCTTGCAGGATTTGCGGGTCGAGCCGAGCGAGCCGAGGCTAAGCGAGTCGAGAGAGCGCGTGTAGGTGCCGAAGAAGCGGTTGCAGCCGGCGAAGCCACCGGCTTCGCTTTCCGATCGTTCGAGAACGAGGTGCGGCGCGATGTCGCCTTCACGTACGGTCACGGTCTTGCCCGCGACTTCCACGAAATTCCAGGTGGTCCCCGTGAGCGTTACGTGGCGGCTGCCGGGCTCGCAGTCCTCGCCCGCGTGAAGGCCGATGATTCGTTGGATCGCGATGGCATCGTGCGGGGTGCCCGTGTCGGGGTTGGGCTGCTTCGTCAGCCGGGCCTCCACGCTGACGACAACCGAGTTGCCTGAGTCGCCCACGGCCTCCATGTAAGCGCGTTCGAGCTCGGCGGCGACGGGACTTGTGATGACGTCGAAGCGCTTGCCGGTCTGGCATTCGGTGAAGATCGCGGCGTCGGCCAAGTAGAAGTAGTGGCCGCGCAGCGCGAAGGGGTCGTTGAACAGATCGGTGTCCCGGCTGCGCGCAAGCGAGTAGTTCAAGTCGGAGCGGATGTCGCGGCCATCGCCGTCGAGCATGCGCAGGTGGTAGTGGTCGTCCACGGCGAAGCGCTCTACCGGGTCGGTGCCGCTGCGCAGCGCCAGCTGGCGCGAGTCGGGCTCGACGCCCCAGCGGCCGATCGTGACGGCCGACCGGTCATTGCCGTTGTCGGCCGTGATCCAGGTCCGTCGCAGGAGGTACATGCCGTTGGTGCGCAGCTCGAGCTCGACACGAATGCCCGGGCAGTCCGCACAAGGGATCTCGCCCGCGTAGGCGGCGGGTGCGAGCTCGGCCATGGTTACTGGAACGGACTCGCCGGCCCCGACGACGTCGGTCGCACAGCCGGGCAACCCGGCGGTGATCACGATCAACGCCAGGACGCCGGCGACGGTGCTCGTCGCTATCCGCCGAGCAGTCGGCGGAGGATGGATGCGGACATCGGGGTGCATCGGCGAACGGATCTCATGCTAGCCCGAACTCGCGACGAATGCCCGCGCCGGTGTCGGCCCTTGGCAATGGCGGCTGCGTCGCTAAACTCGTGCGATCGAGGAGGAGCTCATGGCCAAGAAGCTAGACTGGTACTATCACCGCAAGGGTTGAACGTCCTGCACGCGAGCGTCCAAGTTCCTGGACGCCAACGGCATCGAAGCGAAGGAGACCGTCTCCGCCGGGACCAAGCTCGGCAAGAAAGAGGCTGCGGCGATGGCGAAGGCTGCGGCGACGGTGATCGTCGCCAGGGGCAAGAGGGTCGACAGCTTCAAGCCCGCGGGGTCGGCGCCGAAGCAGGTTGTGGAGGCCATGCTCGGTCCGACGGGAAATCTACGCGCCCCGACGCTCAGGGTCGGCAAGACCGTGCTGGTCGGGTTCAACGAGGACGCGTACGCGGAGGTCTTTCTCTAGTCAGCCGAACGTGTCGTGGATCGCGTCCATGACGCGATCGCGATGGGCAGTGGCCTCAACCCGGGCGGGGAGAGGTTCGTGCGATTACGCGGGCTGAAGCGATCGACCGTCGCCAGGTTGGGAGCGCCGAGCTTTCCAGAAAGTCGTGACTGTTCTAGGTTGAGCATCGGGTCTTCGCCCCTCGGCCCCCGGGAGCGCAATGGTACTCATCCTCGCAGTGATCGGCTTCGTTCTGGTCAACGGCGCCATGATCCACTACTTCATGACGATCGCGAAGGAGACGGTGCCGGAGGACCTGCGCCCCCATGCCGCCGTGCTGGTGCTGGGGGCCGCGATCGGCGCGGCCGCGATCGGCCTCTCACCGAGCGCCGCGACGATAGCGCTCGGCGTGCCCGGTGTGGCCTTCGCGGCCTTCCTTCTCTGGCTCTTCGGACAGCGCCGCGTGCCCGATGGTTCGCTGATCGCTCGGGTCGGCGAGCTCATGCCGAAGCTCGAAGCCCCGGACCAGGATGGCAAGCTAGTCCGGCTGAGCGACATGAAGGGCCAGCGGGTGATGTTCAAATTCTTCCGAGGCTTCTGGTGACCCTACTGTGCCGCCGAGTTACGGCGGTTCGAAGCGATGAGCCCGCTCTTCGAGCGGTACGGCGTGACCGTCATCGCCCTGAGTAAGGACACCCCGGAGATCGCCCGGGCCCACCGCGAGCGCGATGGCCTACGCTTTACGCTGCTGACCGATCCGGACCTGGCGATCATCAAGCGGTTCGGGTTGCTCCACGAGGGCGCGATCGAGTTCAGGATGTTCTTCCTGGCGGGTCACTTCCCACTCGGGTGGCCGACAGGCTTCAAACAGATGGCCATCCCGACCACGCTGCTGCTGGACGAGGAGGGCATCGTCCGCTGGATCGACCAGGCCGACGACTACCGCATACGCGGCGACCACACCCGAACCGAGAGCGCGCTCAAGAACGTCTACGGCGAGCACTGACGCAACTGACGACCTCTCTGTGTCGCGCGTCGGTTTGTCGGCAGTCGCTAAACCGCGCCAGTCTTCCCATCACGCAGCCGATCATCTAGGGTCCGTGCCAACCCGGCGACCCGACGATCTCTCCCCGGCAACGCAATGGCTCTCACCCTCGCAGTCCCCGGCCTGGTCGTCGTCCTGGCGGCGGCGGCGCACTACTTCGCGACGATCCCGAAGGAGACGGTGCCCAAGGATGTCCGTCCTCATTCGGTCGTGCTCATTCTGGGCGCTGCGATGGGCGTGGCCGGGATCGTGGTCTCGGCGACGACGACGACGATCGCGCTCGGCGCTACGAGCGTGGTCTCGGCAGCCTCGCTCCTGTGGCTGTTTGCGCAGCGCCACCTCCCCGACGCTGAGCTGGTCGTCGCTGTCGGCGACCCGATGCCGACGCTTGAAGCCCGCGACCAGGACGGCCGGCTAGTCCGGCTCGACGACTTCAAGGGCCGCCGGGTTCTGTTCAAGTTCTTCCGAGGGTTCTGGTGACCGTACTGCTGCGCCGAGTTGCGGCGCTTCGAGGCGATGAGCCCGCTCATGGAGCGGTACGGCGTGACCGTTCTCGCTCTCAGTAAGGACACGCCCGAGTTTGCCCGAGTCCACCGCGAGCGCGACGGCCTGAGCTTCACGCTGCTGACTGATCCCGACGTCTCGATCATCAAGCGCTTCGGCCTGCTTCACGAGGGCGGCCTCGAATTCCGCACGTCTTTCACGGTCTGGGGCTTGCCGGTCGGGTGGATGACGCGCAAAGGACAGATGGCGATCACCACGACGCTCCTACTCGACGAGGAGGGAATCGTTCGCTGGATCGACCAGGCGGATGACTACCGCTTGCGCGGCGACCGCGCCCGAACCGAGAACGCCTTGAAGAGGGTCTACGGCGAGACCTGACGCGCAGACGCTCGCGCCCCCCGCTCGATCCCGCAAGAAGGCGTCGTCGCGACGCTTCTTCCTGTCTAGGTTACGCACAGAGGGGCCCAGGCGGTGCGCAATCGGCCTGCATGGGCGTACAAATATGATCAGTACCGAGAGCTCGCCGAACGTCGGCCGCAGGAGAAGAATGCAAGGATTTCGTTACTGAGCCGTCCATCAAAGGAGGAGGGAGGAGGCGGCGTTGAGAGGGTCGGCTGTTGTCGCGGCGATCGCACTGGTCTTTGCGAGTTCCGCATTATTCCTGCTTGCGCGTAGGCATTACGTGTTTCAGGGACCACCCGGACCTCCCGGTATCGCGGGGGATGTCGGGCTATCGGGACCGCCCGGTCCCCCCGGACCTCCGGGGTCGCCGGGACCTCCCGGACCTCCCGGACCTCCCGGAGTGGCTGCTGTGCCCGCGCCGGCGGAGGAGGTAGCGCGATTTTCCGCATGCGTACGTCGCGAGCGCGCACAGACCGAAGCTTCCGGCGACGGCCTTATCATCGTAACCTGCGATGAGGGGGAGACGGCCGTTTCGGCGGGTACCACCGCAGAGGCGTTCCAGATGTTCCCGAACGCCGATCTGAGCTCTTGGTCGTTTCGGCTGAGCGATTGCTGCGCCAACGTTCTGTACGTCGTGTGCTGCAGCTAGGCGGCCCGGCGTCGCGGGGGGTGTGGAGGATGATGAGGAGGCGTCGAGGAAATGACCCGGCGACGCGAGCGATCCGACGATCTGCTCGAGCTGCGGATGAAGGACGGCGCGCGCAAGTTCGCGGACTTCTCGCGCGCAGTGACCACCGCCTTCGGATCGCACCCGGAGGCCGCGAGCGCGCCGTCGTCGGCCGACGCGAGCGGGTCTGACATTCCCGAGGTGCCCAAATGGCCCGAGAGCTCGAGCGCGTCGCATCCCGCGGCGTCGTCGGAGCTCGGCGGGAGCGCCGACGACTTCGAGCTGTGCGACGAGTCGCCCGTCGACGGTGAGGCGCTGCTCCGCGAAGC
>SPBQ01000077.1 GCA_004525875.1 Myxococcales bacterium | reverse complement strand
GCTCGAGAAGGGCGACGAGCTCACGATCGTCGCCGACGCGAAACTGCTCGGCCGGCCGGGCCGGGTGGGCTGCACCTACCCGAAGCTGGCCAGCGACGTCAAGCCCGGCGAGCGCCTGCTCATCGACGATGGGCTGATCGAGCTCAGGGTCGTGGCGGTCGCCGGACGCGAGGTTCGAACCCGCGTGCGGTTCGGTGGCCTTCTCAAGCCTCACAAAGGGATCAACCTACCGGGGACGCGCGTGAGCGCAGGCGCGCTCTCGGCCAAGGACACGGCCGATCTCGCCCACGCGCCCGAAGCGGGCGTAGATTTCGTCGCGCTGTCCTTCGTCCGCACGGCCGCGGAGATCCGACGGCTCAAGGCACGCATCGCCAGGACCGACCGGCCCGTCGACGTGATCGCGAAGATCGAGCGCCCCGAGGCGGTCGAGAACTTCGACAGCATCCTGGAAGCCGCCGACGGCATCATGATCGCGCGCGGCGATCTCGGAGTCGAAGTCGGCGCCGCCGCCGTGCCGTCGATTCAGAAACTCGCGATCCAGAAGTGCGTGCGCGCCGCCAAGCCGGTGATCACGGCCACCCAGATGCTGGAGTCGATGATGGAACGCCCGAGCCCGACGCGCGCCGAGGCATCCGACGTGGCCAACGCGATCTACGATGGAACTTCCGCCGTCATGCTCTCGGGCGAGACCGCGGCCGGCGACCATCCGGTGCTGGCGTTGCGGACAATGGCCAGCATCGTGCGCAGGGCCGAGCGCGACCTGTTCGAGGGAAATCTCGAGCTTGTGCGCGCTTCGTCCCCGACCTATGGACGCAAGCGCCGACCACCGGCAACGATCCAGGAAGCGTGTGTGCGTGCGGCCGCGCGCGTGGCCGTCGACATCGGCGCGGCGGCGATCGTCGCGCTCACCGAATCGGGGCGCACGGCTCAGCTTCTGGCTCGTGAGCGCCTGCCGACACCGGTATTCGGCTGTACGGGCTTGCCGCACACCTACGCTCGACTGTGCATGATCTGGGGCGTCCGGCCCGTCCACGTGGCCCGTGTCGACTCGGTGACCGAGCTGCGCCAGGCGGCCGAGCGCGCGCTGATCGATCTGGGGTATGCCAGGCGGGGCGACCGCGTGGTGTTCATCGTCGGCAGACTCCGCACGGTAGGCGCGACCGATACCGTACAGATCCGCGAGCTCGGCGCGTGAGCCGTCACCCGGCCGAGCGCAGCGTGGCCGGCGTGTACCAGATCGGCGATGTCCAGGCCCGTTCTTGGATCGTCTCCGGCACCTGCGGATCGCAGCAGGCCGCGAGCAGCCCGCGCGGTGGGAACCAGCGGTCGCAGTCGACCGCTGCCGCGAGACACGCGTGGCGCGTCCACCGACAACTCGGGTTCTCGACGACGCGCGCGTAGTAGAACGCCGGGTTGGTCGGATCGAACTCTGGATCGGTCCAGACGGTGCACAACGTGTCGGCGCCCGTCCCCTGCGGCCGGCACGTCTCGAGATCCACGCGCTGATCGGGGCGCACCTCACCCGCCACATCGAGCACCCGCACCCGCTGCTGCCCGTTGTCGATCCAGCCCTTCACGATCTGGATTCGCTGTAACGGCGTGCCCGGCTGCTCCGCCGTACCGGGATCGCGCAGCGCGGAGACGGCGAACACCGGCGCGCTCGCTCCGAGGGGAGCCTCGGCCAGATCACCGCCCATCGGAACCCCGCCGGCGTATCCGCGCGCCGCGAAGTCGGTGGCGCCGCACATCGATTGCTCGTACTGCCAGCCGCCGAACAAGCGCACGAGCATGCGCGGTCCGCTGGTGCCGTAGATCTCCCGCCGGCGCATCGCCTCGAACAACGCGTCGCGCGAGTTCTCCTCGGCCCAGACGACAGCCAGTCCGCCCGGATTCCAGGCCGGATGGTCGGGCAGCGCCGGGATCTGTAACCGTGCGGTGATCTTCCCCGCGGCGTGCCCGACGAACGCGTCCTCGTCGACCATGCCGGGCGTACCGAGATGCGTGTCGGTCGAGCCGATGATGCCGAGCTGGTAGGGGTTCACACCGATGCGCAGCCGCTGGTCGAGTCCGTCGAGGAGCGCTTCTCGAACGTAGACGTTCGGCGGCACCGGATCGCGGTAGAGCGCGCTGGCGTGCCCGGCCACGACAGCAAAGTCGGCGGTCTCGAAGTCGCAGAGCGGATCGACGCCGTCGTTGCGACACTCCGAGTCGGCCTTGTGCTGCGTGATCTCGATGAGCGGCTCCATATCGCGGCGCCGTCGCGCGAGCGCGGCGTCGAGCGGTGTCCCGTCGGGTGCCACCGTCCAGAACATGCTCCCGGCACTCATGTTCGAGTTGTGAGGGATCGCGAACGCGTCGCAGCCGGTGCCGGCCTCGATGCAATCGATCTGGAGAGCCTCCCACAGACGCGTCTCGTCGTTGCCGTCGTCGAGGGCGTTGGGAGGAACCTCGAGGACGCTCTGGTTGCGGAACACCACGTTGCGATGGACCATCCCGACACGTGATCCGCTCCACTCGAAGCCGACGAACGTCGTGAAGCCGCACTGCGAGGAGCGGTCGTAGTACTCCTCGGCCGCGTCCTGCGTCGCCTTCCACGGCGACAGTGCCGCCTCGCGACAGGCAGCGCCGCTCTCGCCACAGATGTTCACGGCCCGCGCACCGGACTGCACCCACTGGCTGTTCACGATCATGTAGCCCAGCGCCGGCCAGCGCCGCGTCAGCGTGCAGGTGAAGCGATCATGGGCCGCGGTGCCGGGCGTGCGGCACAGCAGCGTCTCACCGAGCATTTCGGCGTGGTCGCTCACCATCGCGAAGTCGAGCGGGCGCCGCAGCCGTACGGTTCGGATCGGCTCGCCGTCAGGCCCATAGGGCTGGATACCGAGCGCGTCGCCGCGTGCGAACCGGTAGGCGTCCCGCGGCGTGTTACGCGTACCCTGTGCCCAGGCGTCGAACGAGTACGCAGTGTGGACGTGCAGATCACCGAAGAACGGCCGTCGCAGCGGATCGTGGTGATCGCAGGGTGCTCGCTGCTCCGTACGCTCGAAGCAGTGCGCGGTCCGAGCCTCGAACGCGCCGGCCGCCAGCAGCACGACGGCCGTCAGCACCCGACCGAAGTCTGCGACGAGGCGCGGCGCGGGCTTCACTGAAACAAGCCCGCCCAGTTCGACTGGAGGCGGACGTCATCGAACGGGGTCCGGTAGACGTCGAAGACGAGAGCGAACACGAAGCCCACGACGATCAACGCGGTCACCCACCAGCGTCGCGAGCGCGCCGGTATGAGAACCGCGCCGAGCGCGGCGACCACGCCGAGTGAGAGGGCCCACACGATCACATGGAGGAGAAGAACGATCGTCATCGTCCACGCCACGCCCGAGCCGTCGACGAAACCGGCATAGAGCGCGGCAATCCCACCCAGCATCGCGAAACGGACCACCGGCACCGAGCCCTCGGCGATGAGGAAATAAGGGAGCGGGATCAGAAGAAGAGCCGCTGCCCACAACAACCATCCGGCGCGCGCGCGCGACATCGCCGGTCAGCCGATTCCCTTCAGTTGCATGTTGCCCACACCCGCAATCAACGGGAGATCGAGCGCCGTGACCAGCCCTGGCCTCGCCGTGCCCTGCCCCGGGTTTCTCGGAGACTCAGTTACGCGAGTCCAGCCTCCATGGCTGGAGTTCCTTGATCTCGCCAGTACTCCTGCTCGTACTCCACCGGCGGAACGTGCCCGATCGGGCCGAGCAGTCGGCGGTTGTTGAACCAGTCGACCCACTCCAGCGTCGCGAACTCCACGGCTTCGAGATGTCGCCACGGCCCGCAGCGGTGGAGATTACAGATCTGACGTAGGCGCTCGGCACCTAGCTGTGAAATCTCAGGAGGCTACTCACAGGTAGACGCCGATGCTCCGAGGAGCTCGGCTCATCCGCCAGTCAGTTATCGAGACATTCGGGGTGCGTCGCGCAGTCCGTGCAGGCGCAACCTTCCTGGAACGGCGAACAGATCCCGTTGAAGTTGCAGCTGTTGGGGCTGCCGCAGAACAGGTCGTCGTCGCAGTCGCTGCAGACGCAGTCGTCGTCGGAGCAGTTGCCGTCGTCAGTGCAGTTCGAACCGCCGATCGGCACCGTCGTGGTCGTCGTCGAGGTGGTCGTGTCGCACGGGCACAGGAGTGTGATCGGTTCGCTGACTGCCTTCTTGAGGCACGCCAACGCGTCACTCGCTGTCGTACTGCCGTCGCCCGTATGGTCGCAGACACACGCCTGCGGCGTACAGGCTTGAAGAGTTACGGCGACGCGCAGGATAAACAGGCAGTCGGAGGCGACGGGGCTCGTTCCCGTGCTTGCCGGCTGGCTGCAGTCGCCTTGATCGCCGATCGCGGTCCGGGGGCCGGGGAAGAGGCTCACGAGCAACGCGACGGCGAAAAGAGGCGCGCTTCGGTACGAGATCGACGTCAACACGGCACAACCTCCTGAGTATTCGACGCGTCGGATCCCGGTCAAGACCCCAGAATGACGTAGTGCTCGCGCGGGAAGTGCACGACCACCTCGCCGGCGCGCTCGTCCTCACGGCGGATCGAGATCTGCTGCGCTGACGAGGACACGATCTCCCCCTCCACCGGATCGTTGCCGAAGCTCTCGTGCACGATTCGCACCCGGTCTCCGGGCTTGCGCTCGCTGGGGTCGCCCGCGTCGGCTGCCGTGGCCGTCGCCGACGTCGACTGTCGAGCCACCTCGATCGCTTCCGACGAATCGATCTGCGTGAACGTGCCATGTCCGAACGCCTCGATGCGCTCGAGCCAAGCGTTGACGGCCGCGTACGGCGTCAGCACCTCGGCCACCGAGCCCAAACTCTTCGGCGCGAACAGCGGGTGGAACATGGAGAAGTCGGCGAGACTCGCGTGATCGCCAAACAGATAGGGGCTACCGCCGGCGAGCAACCCCTCGAGGATGCCGAGCTTCGATCGTAGACGGTCGCGGGTTGCCGGAATTTCGATCAGCATCTTCTCGATGTCGAGGCCGCCGGGGATCATCTTGTCGCGGTCCTCGACGAAGCCCTCCGGAAATACGTCACCACTGGTGCCTGCGAGCGCCACCGCGCTCCAGAACAGCTCCGACTGCCACGGCCCGAGCATGTAAGACAAGGCCTCGGTCCCCGGCGCGAATAGCGTCGGTTCCGGCTGCAGGCGCTCGAGCACGCGCGCGATGCAGTCGGTGTCGCAGTAGATGTCGGCGCCGATCTGGAGAACCGGCGTCTTGCGGTAGCCACCCGTGAGCGCGACGAGGTCGGGCTTGGGCGCCATGAGGGGGATCTCGACGGAGTTCCACGCGAGGTTCTTGAACCCGAGGATGCGGCGGATCTTCTCTGCATACGGCGAGAGCCAGTAGTGGTGAAGGATGATATCGGCCATGGGCTTCTCCTCTTTGTTATCGCGCCTTGCACCTATGAAGGGACGCTCCTGCTGAGTCCACGCCTGGCAGCCGCGTGGCTGATCGCGCCGGTTTCGGCAGATGCGGTGCAAAACGCGGAATCTTGCCGCGCCCGTTTCCGCTACACCTCGAAGCATCATACCTGGCCGCGGCGCCGAGGAGTCGCTCCCCGGCTGCTTTCGCAAGAGGAGGCGTGCGATGAAGACCGATCCCGAACTGTGGCGCCGGATCGAAGCCGTGGAGCTCGACGAGCTCGGCGTGGAACTGCCGTTCTCGGCCCGCCTCGCACGCGACAACGGCTGGTCGCGTGATCTGGCCGACGCCGTCATCGAGGAGTACTGCCGCTTCTGCTACCTCGCGGTCGTCGCCGGCCACGAAGTGACGCCCTCCGACGAGGTCGACCAGGCGTGGCATCTGCACCTGACCTACTCGCGCCACTACTGGGGACCGTTCACGCAGGCGCTCGGTCGGCCTCTGCACCACGGGCCCACAGAGGGTGGTCCGGCCGAGCAGCGGCGCTACCTCGAGAACTACGACGCAACGCTGGTAAGCTATGCCCGTGAGTTCGGCCGGCCCGCCCCGGCGCGGATCTGGCCGGCGGCGAGCGTTCGCTTCGGTGACGCGTCGTACATGCGGCGCATCAACAGCCGGCAAAGCTGGGTGATCCCACGACCCGGACTGCTCTCGATGCCACGACCGACGTCGCGAACCGTGCTGCTCTGCCTGCTCGCAGCCGTGACAGCCGCTCTCTGGACCACGACGGCGGCGGCTCACGACGTGCTCGACGGCAAGAAGGGCTTCGAGCTCTACTCGGCCTGGTTCTCGCACATGATGGCGGAACACCCCTTCACGCTCGTCGGCGGTACGGTGGCCCTGGTCGTGGGCGTCGTGCTCGTCGAGCGGTCCTCGGGGCGGCCCGGCCGTGGCGCAAGCGGCTGCGGTGCCAGCTGTAGCGGCGGCTGCGGTGGTGGCTGCGGCGCAGACTAGCCTCGCCGGCAGGCGGGTAGAGGAGTACCGCTGGTCGTCGTCACAATAGGGAACGCCACGTTTGGCCATCTGCTTTCGGGGGACGAAGCCGAATGAATCGCGAACATCTCAAGAGCGGTATCGCGCTAGCGTGTGCTGCCATGCCCGTGCTGTCGGCCTCGATCCTGTGGGCGGCGCCGGATCTGCCCGTCCCCGAGACCATCACCGGCCAGGTCAGCGCGGTGCTGCAATCGGTCCTGGTATTCCTCGGCTTTCGGTATGTAAGGAAGACCTCGCTGCCCGAGGGGCTTGCCCTCGGGTACTTCTGGAGCTTCGTCGAGCCGCTCGCCACCGCCATCCCGAACAAAGCTGCGGTCGAGATCGGCGGCGTGAGCTACGAACCGCAGCGCGTGCGGATCGAGATCGTGATGCCTACTGCCGGCGATAGCGACGCAGAGCCTGTCGGGCTCGACGAGCTACGAGCGAGCGTGGACCGGCTTCCCGAAGAGATCCTGGATACCGGTGAGCACGGGAGAAGAACGGTGCGTGTCCGCAGATCGACGGGGACGCACGGACCGGAGATCACGATCGTCGATGTTCCGAGAACGCTGGACGTGCTCGAGCGAACGCTCGCGCGCGAGGTCGGCGCTGGCAACGAAGCGAAGCTGCGCAAGCTCGGCGATCGCGAGATCGCCGAGTTCTCCGCCTGCCTGGAGAGAAGCTTGAAGGAGCAGCGGGGCTCCTACTTTCGGAGCAGTGTGACTGTCAAGAGGTACCAGCGGTAGATCCCCCAGATGCGCGGCGTGAGCTCGCGGATGATCTGCTTGCCGACGAAGCCCGTGCCCCGGGGAATGATCTGGTGTGCTATCAGCGCATCATCTCCCCACCGGTGACCATCAGGCTCTGCCCCGTGATGCTGCGAGCCCTGTCCGACGCCAGCAGGACGATCGCGTCGGCCACGTCCTCGTCGGGAACGATCTCGCCGAGCGGCATGTTGCTGGCAATCTCCGCCTTCACATCCTCGGGGGTCTTGCCCTCCGATTGCGCACGGAAGTCGACGAACATCTGCACGCCGGGCCCCCACATCCAGCTCGGCACGACCATGTTGCATCGGATCTTGTCGGGGCCCAGCTCGTGGGCGAGGTAGTACATCGTCGACAGCAACCCACCCTTGCTCGCCGCATAGCCCGACTGCTCGAGCTGGGGCTGGTACATCGACTGCGATCCCACGAGCACGATCGAGCCGCCGCCCGCGCTCTTCATCGAAGGAACCACCGCCCTGATGAGCGTGAGCGCGCCGATGACGTTCGTGTCCCAGGCCTTGCGCCAGCTCTCGGGGTTCTGCTCGAGGATCGGGCCCCAGGTGTTCTCGTAGGCGGCGATCTGCGCGAGCGCGTGGATCGCGCCGAAACGGTCGACGGCAAGCTGGGCGAGCGCCTCGCACTCCTGTGAGCTCTTGATGTTCGTGGGCAGCCAGGCTACGCGCTCGCCGGACGGGTCGAGCTCGGCGGCGTTCTTCTCGAGCGTGTCGGCGCTGCGCGCCGCGATCACGACGTTGGCTCCGTCGCGCAGGGCGGCGCGCGCGACCTCCAGGCCGAGGCCGGTGCCGACACCGGACACGACGATCGTTCGGTCCTTGAGTATCATCTGATCTCCCTGGGCACGCCGACTCCTGAGCGTTACAAGATTGCCAATACCGGAATGCACATGTTGCGTACTCGGCAATTATGTCAACACCCGATCCAAGCTCGCAGCCTCCCGCGTGAGGCGCCCGACGGTCTACCGCCACGTCGCCGATCGCAACGCGCTCGAGAATGCGATCGAGATTCTGCTCCGCTTCATTCTGTCGGTGCGAGCCGGGCCGGCGGCCGCAGCGGACAGGGGCCGCGATCGCTGTCGCCTAGAATCAACTGCCGGGCGGTCTCAGGCGGTGGCCGGCCCCCGGTAGCACGTTCGAGACGGTCTGCGTGCTGCCACGGAACCCGATCACCAGATCGCCGCCGGGATCGTCGTCGAGCTCGCCGACGACGAAGGCCGTCACTGCGCCCTG
>SPBQ01000520.1 GCA_004525875.1 Myxococcales bacterium | reverse complement strand
GGCACTGGGACGGCGACGGCCGCCTGCCCGACGGCGAGCGCGGAGTGCCGATACCGCTCGATCTCGGGGTGCTCGGCGCGGGCGCTCACGAGATCGTGGTCAAGAAGCGCGAGGCACAGGCCTCGCCGAGACAGCCCCGACTCGACGTTCTGTGCCTGCGAGCCGGCGATGCCCGGGCTCCGACCGATGAGCAGGCATGCGAGGCCGGCGGCTGCAGTCGCTGATCGGCCTGCCGCGGCGACAACAGCGCAGAGATGACGAAAGCGAGACATGCGGAAGAGCACGTTCACCGAGAAGGAAATCATCGAGATCCTCGCGCTGGCCGAGACGCCCGTGTCGCCGAAGGACCTCAGCGAGCGCTATGGCGTGAGCGTCCAGACGTTCTACCGGTGGCGTCGCAAGTACGGAGGACATGCGGGCGGCGGTAGCCAGCGACTGAAGGAGCTGGAGGAGGAGAACGGTCGCCTGAAGGAGCTGGTCGTCCAGAAGGAGTTGACGATCCAGCGCCTCAAGGCGACCTCGGGCAGAACGCAGCGACACTGACCGTACAGTTAAAGTTAACGGGCATGTCGGCAGACTGGGGCGATCAGCTCCCTTCGACCAACTACCGCAGGCATCGGGTTCCACCGCGGATCGTGGGCCACGCAGGGCTCGATCAAGTGAGGCCCTCGGTGGTTTACGCCAGCCCGACTAGCGCACGGCGTACTCGCGATCGAGATACGCGACGATGTCAGCCGACTCGAACATTTCGGTTTCCGTGTTGGAGTCGACGAGATACGGCACCTGCATCTTGCCCGACCGCTCGACGAACACATCGCGACCCGGGCTTCCCTTCGCAACGTTGTGCAGGACGTAGGGAAGCTCGAGCGTGCACAAACGCTCGCGGACAATGCGGCAAAAGGGTGATGCCTCGAAGCTGTACAGCTCGAGAGGCTCGCGCGGCTGTTCGGCCTTGCGGTAATATCCCCCCAGTCCTGGGCGGGCCAGACCCGCGAGTATCGAAGTCGCATCGGTGATCGGCCCCAGCGCCAGTATCGTGGGGACGCGGCCGTCGCCGTAGTGGTCGAACAGGTAACGCACGATCTCGTCGGACTCGTACATTTCTTCGTCGGTATTGGGATCGACCAGATACGGAAACATCGCGCGACCGCCGCGACTCACGACTTCCGGACGGAATCGCGGGCCGTTCTTCGGGCAGGGATAGATGTCCGCCTCCAGATCGAGGATCGACAACGCTTCACGCACTTTGCGACAGAACGGACAGCCCTCGAACTCGTACAACTCGAGCCGCTTTTTCGGGCGCGCCCCAGCATTGCCGACCGACATGCCGGCGCCGGCACGCGCGACCGTGGTTACCAAAGACGTTCCAACATTCACGATATTCGTCAGCATGGCTGGATCTTACCCCGATGGTGCGCCGTTCCGAACCTGGGAAGACGGGCGTCGTCACGCTGACGCCGACTGGGACTCGTTCGGGTCGGACTCTCCCCCTGCCCACTGTGGTACATTACCGCTGGCGTCACGTTGCCGAGCGACTCGTGGTAGCGCTCGTGGTCGTAGTACTCGACGAAGCGAGCAGCAGCCCGACCGCTTCGCGCAGCACCCGGTGGCGGCTGAAGCGAGCATGGGAGTGCGGGAGCAGCGCGTGCCCGAGCAGTGCGGAGTATAGGAGGAACGCGCGCGCCTCCACCTCGATCGGCTCGAAGCCGGACTCGCGGAGCAGCTGCCGCAGGTAGCTCATGCGCCGGCCGTCGATCTCGTCCAGTACGCCGCCAACCGCGCGATCGCGTCTCCCCCACTCGCGCAGCGCCAGCTCCAGCTGGGCATCGAAACCCTCGGCGGCGATCGTCGTCAAGCGCTTGAGTCGGGCCTGCGGCTCGTCGCCGGCATCCTCCGCCTGGGCGATGACGGCTTCGGTCGCCGTTTCCGCCCATTCCTCGAGCATGGCGTCGAGCAGCTCGGTGCGGTCGCTGAAGTGCCAGTAGAAGCTGCCCTTCGTGACTCCGAGCTCCTTGGCCAGAGGCTCGACCCTTATACTGTCTATGCCGCTGCGCGCTAGACGGCGTAGCCCAGCCCGAAGCCAGTCGCTGCGATTCTTTCTCGGCATGGCGCACCGTACGGTAGCGTATTGACCGAGCTGACCGAACCGTGTACGTTCCGATCCATACGTAGCCGTATGGTCGGATTCGATAAGGAGGACAGCGCATGGCGGCTCTCTATCTGGCGGTCACCCTGGCGATGGTTACGGCTCTCGCCCATTCCTACCTCTCGGAGCGACTGTTCCTGCGGCCGCTTCGAGCGCAAGCCGCGGAGCAGGGCGTGCTCTCCGGGGAAGTGGCGAAGAAGCTCACCGTCGCGATGTTCCATCTGCCGTCGCTGTGCTGGGCGGGCATCGCCGTCAGCATGTTGCTGCTCGAACCGGGAAGCGGTGGCTACCGTGCAACGCTTCAGATC
>SPBQ01000140.1 GCA_004525875.1 Myxococcales bacterium | reverse complement strand
GCGCATGCGGCTCTCGGAGGTCAACGACGACAATCCCTCGACCGCCGGCAACAACAAGACCGTGTTCGTGACGGCGCTGGCTGTGCGCTTCTGACGCTCGCCCGAGCCGATCGCGCTCACTCCGGGAGGTTGGCCGATAGAACGCGCACGACGTTGCGGCCCATGACGTCGGCGATCTCGCTGTGGGTGAACCCTTCGTCGAGGAGTGCATCGACGAGCAGCGCCAGGCCGGAAGCGTCGAACGGCACGGCCACAGCGCCGTCGAAATCCGAACCCAGTGCGACGTGTCGGTGGCCGACGAGATCGGCGGTGTAGCGGACCGCTCGCGCAATGGCGCTTACGTCCGAGCCGCAGACGGCGGTCTTCCAGTAGCCGATGCCGATGACGCCGCCGCCGGTTGCAACCGCGCGCACGTGGCGGTCCTCCAGGTTGCGGGTACCGTCGCAGGTGCCGCGAACGCCCGTGTGCGAGATGACCACGGGTCGCGTCGCGATGGCGGTCACGTCCTCGATCGTCGTTGCCGAAGCATGGGCGAGATCGATCGTCACGCCGAGCTCCTCCATCCTTCGGACGACGCTTCGTCCGAGCGCGCTCAGGCCGCCCTTGGCGACGCCGTGGGCGGAGCCGCCTACACGGGTGTCGAAGAAGTGCGACGGCGACATCATCCGCACACCCGCGCCGAAGAGCCGGTCGACGCCGGCAACGTCGCCTTCCAGTGCGTGCGCGCCCTCGACGCCCAGCAGCGCGCCGAGCACGTCTCGCCCTTGCTCGCGCGCCGCCAGCAATTCATCGAGCTGCGACCGACGCTCGATCACCACGAGGCGACCGGCCGAGGCGGCCGCGAGCTCGCGCAGCCGCCGGGCCTGGAACAAGGCACGCTCGAGCGGCCGCGACCATGTTTGTCGCGGCCAGCGCGACGCCATGGCCAGCAGCGTGATGAGATCGGCGTCGTCGTCGTTGCGCTCGAGGTTGGGGATCAACGGAACCTTCGTCACGACGCCGAAGACCTGGATCGCGACGCGGCCCTCGAGCAGGCGCGGCAAGTCGACGTGGCCACGGCTGCTGCGCTGGGTCAGGTCGCGCGGCCAGAGCAGGGAGTCCGCGTGCAGGTCGGCGATCAGGAGTCGCGCGTGCAGCGCGATCGCTTCGACTGATGCAGCCGGGGTGTCGCCCCGGCTGTGGACGCGGTTGACGGCACGATCGACGAGTGTCGGAGTCGCTAAGAACGCGGCCAGACACAGCACGGCCCACGCGAGGATGGCTATTACGACGAGAGCGCGGCGCGTCCGCTCAGTCCTTGCTGCTGCCGGTTTCAAGGCGGAGCTCGAGAATGTTCCTGCGACCGATCCGACCGCCGATCCACGACAGCAGGTCGATGAGCCGCATCTGCCAGCCGTACTTCGCGTTGAGAGCTCGATACGCGTCACGCTCGAGCTCGGCGTCTTCCACGATGCGCCCGGTTCCGGCGTGCCACTCGCCGATGATACGGCCGCCGGCGCCGCACGCGGCGACGCGAATGCGTGGATCGCGGCGCAAGCGCTTGACCTTGTAGGAAGTGCCGTCGGTGAAGACGTAGAGACGCTCGCCGATCGGCGCGTACCAGACGGGCGTCAGCACCTCGGTGGCGTCACGCTTGAAAGTCGCAAGGCTGATGTAGCTTCCGAAGTCCTGCATCCGCAGCCGCATATAGCGCGTGCAGCGGTGCGAAACGAAAGAGGCCGTTCCGGTTCCCCGGAACGGCCTCCGAATCGCCCGCCGTGGTCCGTGGCGTCGTGCCTACGGGCAGACGATCTCGACGCTCGTCGGCCCGCCGCCGGCTACGAACGGCGGCGTCGGGATGACTGCCGGCGCAGGATCACCCGGCAGGACGAGCCCGCAGTCGGTGCAGGATACGTTGTCCCAGGGTGTCGCCGGCGCGGCCGGATTGTATGCGAGCATCTCGTTGATCCAGTCGACGACGGTCTGCGCTTCACCACCGACGGTTCCCTCGACCGCATCGTAGACCTTGTTGCTGCCGTACATCGTGTGACGTGAGCCGGTTCCGATGTAGTACCGGTAGTTGTTCGCAGGCGTGGCCGAGATCGCGGTGTGGGTATCGGTCGCCTGCAGTCGCATCTGGCTCCCGAACGCGCAGCTGCCCTCCCACCAGGAGAGCGCGGCGATCGGGTCGTTGCCGTTGAGCATGACGTTGTAGAAGCCCGTCTGTCCCCCAGTGCCACCGTCGTAGGCGGTCGAGTAGTTGGCCCACTTGGAGTCCGGGTAGAACGCTGCGACCGCCTCGGTGTAGGCCGGCATTCCGGTACCGTTGGCGATGGACTCGAGCACGCCGGGGATGTCGTCAGGAAGATTGGCCTCGAAGTTCCAGTTGGGGAACTCGTTCTGCAGGAAGTCGGGCGTGATGACACCGTTGCTGGCATCGCCGATCACGTTGACTTCCGAGGCCGGCCATACTTTCGGTATCAGGCCGCCATGGAATAGAGCACCGTAACCGCCGGCGCTCGATCCGGTGACCATCACGACGTCCGGATTGAGGAAGTTCTCTCTCGCGAACTTCTCGGCGACCTTGGCGTTGCTGAAGCCGCGATGGGCGACGTTCACGTCCGGAAGCGCGCCGCTGTAGGTCTGATCCGCGTCGCCGTAGTGGATGTCGCACGTACAGTACGTGACGAACACGATGTTCCAGTTGCGGAACGGGTTGTCCGGATTCGAAAGATCCGCGAAGCCGGTGCTGGCGAGGTCCGGGTCGTCCGAGATCGGATCCGCGCCGTTCTTGCACACGGGGATGCCGCAGGTGAGGTTCTCCCAGCAGGCGCCGCCGCCCTGGTAATACATCACGACCTTGTTCTCGGATCCGCGCTTGACGAAGAAGTGGTAGTCCTCGTCGCCGTCGAACGCGCAACGCGGAGTGTACGTGCGCCCCTCGTACTCGACCGTATCGGTGAGGCCGTCGAACGAGACCGGCTGGAACTCTGCGGCGTCGACCAGTGGAGAAACGGCCGTGTCGTACACGGCACCGTTGCTGATCGTGTCGAGCCGGCTCTCGATGTCGCCCTCGGTCGCGCCGGTGGCGCAGGTGGCCGCCTTGAGCCAGGCCGCGGAGAACTTGTCGGAAGCCTTCGTCTTGCCCTCGGCGCGCTTGGCGCCGGAACCGCCCTTGGGCGCGGCCTTGGTGTGCTTGCTCTCGACCTTGAGGAGGCCGCCGCATTGGGTCGCCGCCGCCTTCACCAGCTTCGATCCGCACGTGGCATCGTCCTTGTTGGCGAGGTCGAGGCCCGTGTTGATCTCGGCGACGATATCCGTGGTGGCGGCGTCGATGGTGGCCGCCATCGCTCCGGCGGAGACGGTCTGGTCGATACAGTCGACGCCCGACCCGGACGACTTCGTCTCTTCCTTCGACCATGAGGAGGTGAGCTTGCTGGCCGCCTTCACGATCGAGGCGTCGCGCTTCGCGTCATCGCCCTTCTTGTCCCACGTGGACCAGGCCTTGAGGACCGACTGACAGTACTTGCCAGCGGCCTTCTGCTTGCCGCTCACGCATTGGAACTCGGCGTCGCCGAACTTCGCCTGGGCGAGCGCGGGGGCGGGAGTCGCGAGCAAGGCCAGCGAGAGCGCAAAGAGAGTAAGAGTAGACGATACTGCGAATGAAGAAGTACGAATCATGTTGGTCCCCCGGATCCTGAAAACTTACTGAGGGGCTCGCGCAGCGGGCTTTCAGCGCGAACGCACAGTAGCTGGTCGAACAAAAAAGGAACGGCAGCTAAACGACGTTCGACCGTACGGTCCACAGGGAGCTTATGTCAAGGGGATGAAGCAGGGCCGCACCCCAGATGGGGGTATGCTCAGCGGGGTGTGCGATCGCCCACGCCAGTGCTGCGTTCCGGCGCGGTTCGTTTGCTCGCCGCTTCGCGCTCTGCAGGTCTACGGCGCCTCACTCGAGGGCGCGCGATTTAAAGTCTTCTGAACGAGGGCCGCACGCTCTATCGCCGGATCATCGAGAACGGCGCCGGCGACTGATGCCGCCGCCTGCCGGGCTCAGCGAAGCTCGGCCGCCGCGCCGGCCGACGCCTGCCAATCGACCTCGAACAGCGCCATGGGCTCGCTGATCCCTTGTAGCGAAACGGTGCCGGCCGGGCGGAAGGAAAACCCCTTACCGGCAGCGAGCAGCCGCACCACGTCGGTAACGAGGATCTGTCCGCCGCGTGCGAGATCGGCGACGCGCGCCGCCACGATCACCGGCGTGCCGTGGAGGTCGCCGTCCTCGCGGATGGGCTCGCCGGTGTTGAGCCCGACGCGGATGCCGAGCGCACCGGCTAGCTCGTCGCGCTCGCCACCTGCATTGTGCGCGGCCGTCTTGGCCTGCAGCTCGACCGCGGTCGCGAGCGACCGGCTTGCCGATGGAAACCAGGCCATGATGCCGTCGCCGGTGTGCTTGATCTCGTGTCCGCCGTGATCGGCCAGGGCCTCGCGCACCAGACGGTTGTGGACGTGGACGAGTTCAAGCGAGCGCCGGTCGCCGAGCGTGTCGACGGCGTTCGTGTAGTTCTAGATGTCCGTGAACAGGATCGTGAGATCCATCGGCACGGCGCCACCGAACTCGATCGCATCGAGCCCGAGAACGCTCCGCGCGACGGGCAAGATCGCGTTCAGACCGTTCTTGATATCCACCACTGTCCGCCCTACGCGCCGCGTTCTTGCCATATCGGGGTCAGCGAGCGCCGACGCTCTGATTATAAGAAGAACGGACTGTAATGCAATGCGTCATGCAGAATTCTTAATACTACACGCCGGACACGGACGCCCAACCGGCTGGGCTCTCCTCGGCGCCGCGGGCAAGTTTACCGGTGATGGACGCGTCCCGTGCGAGACACGAGATCGAGAATCTTATCCACACATACGCCGAGCGCATGGACCTGGCAGATTTCGAAGGCGTCGGAGAGCTGCTCGAAGCGGCCCGCTACGGCGGTGAGGGAATGGAGCCGCTTGCCGGGGGCGCTGAGGTCGCGCGGCTGCTCGCCGGTGGCATTCATCTCTACGACGGCAGCCCACGCACGAAGCACGTGACGACGAACCTGATCGTGGAGCTCGGCCCCGCCGCCGATGAGGCCCGTGCACGCAGCTATTTCACAGTCTTGCAGGCCGTCGACGGCCCACCTGCCACGATCGTCGCCGGCCGCTACCACGACCGCTTCTCGCTCAGCGAGGACCGATGGCGATTTACGGAGCGGATCATCGTCATGGATCTGGTTGGCGACCTTACGAAGCACCTGCGCTTCGACCCGCGCCGCTCAGCCTGAGGCCGGCGGCGGACACCAGCGCGATGAACAGGAAGGCCAGGCCGCCGCTGACCCGGGTGATGGGGTCGACGTGAAACCCTGTGGACGCGATCAGGGCCATGATGGCGTGGAGGTGCACGATGTGCGACGCCGCAAACGACAACCCGAGCTGGCGCCGGCCCGCGCGTAGCCGGGGCGTCGCGGGCCCGGGGGAGAATCGGATCAACGAGGACGCCGCGAACGCCGCCAGGAAGAACGTCAGCGAGCAGTGCGCCGTGAGGCGAAGCCCGGCGCGGATCCCATCTTCGCCCGACCCGTGCAATAGCAACGCGATCCCGGAGGCGGCCGCGATGACCAGGCCCACTTTGTGCGGGAACAGCGTGCTCGGTCCGGAACGAGTTTTCATGTCGGCCTCGCGGCGGATCCCGGTGCAGGCGAATCCCTCGGGTGAAACCGGGGATGTGGAGAGCGGGTAGGCGCAGTGGAGTCGAGCGCGAGCGAGATGGCGATGCTGGCAGCGGGTGGCCTGGCGGCAGGCGTGATCAACACGATGGCCGGCGGCGGATCGCTGCTGACCGTGCCGTTGATCGTCATGCTGGGGCTACCCGGCACCGTGGCCAATGGTACCAACCGCGTCGCGGTGCTCGTGCAGAGCGTCGTTGCGTCGTGGCGTTTCGGCGCCGAGGGGGTCCCCGGACTGCAGGCGGCCTTGCCCGTTACCGTGCCCCTCGTCGCCGGTGCGACCGTCGGCGCCCTCGGCGTGTCGATGCTCCCCGACGAGATCTTCGAGCGTTTGTTCGGCGTCGTCATGCTCGTCCTCCTCGTGCCGGCGCTGCGCGCCCCATCGGCTCGGCGCACGGCGGGCGCGCTGTCGCCCGCGATGGCGTGGGTCGTGTTCTTCGCCATCGGCCTCTACGGAGGGGCCGTGCAAGCAGGGGTGGGCATCGTCCTGGTGTTGGCGCTCTCGCGCGCAGGTCACGATCTGGTGCTGTCGAATAGCATCAAAGTTGTTGTCGTCGCGCTGTTCACGGTGGTTGCCGTCGCGATCTTCGTCTACCAGGGCCAGGTGCGATGGGCGCCGGCGGCGGTGATCTCGGCGAGCATGGCCGCCGGCGCCGTGATCGGTGCGC
>SPBQ01000240.1 GCA_004525875.1 Myxococcales bacterium | reverse complement strand
CGAGGCTGTGGGTCGTAGCCGGCCTGGCGCTGGTATCGGCGATCGGCTTCATGGCCGCGCGCGAGTATGCCGTCGTCCCGGTCGAAGGGTCGTGGTGGAACACCGAAGACCCCGCCGCCACGCTTTCACCGAACGCGCCGCTGTCCACCTACGAGACGCTCGTGGCCGACCTCGACGCTCCGAGGCATGCGAGTGACGGCGGTGGTCGAGCCTGGCTCGAACACCCTGCGAGAAAACCGGACGGATCGAACCCCGAGATCGCGGTCGGCTCGCGCGCGCGTTTCGAGGTGATCTACGAAGCGGGGCCGCTCGGCGTGGCCGAGGGCGGCGTCGTGTTCCTGCAGGTCTCGCCGTTCTGGGGCTGGGACACGCCGCAGATGGATCATCCAGACCTCCCGGGTTTCACCAAGGTGACGACGAAGGCCGATGGGATCGAGCTGCTCCCGGAGGCGTTCGGGGAGTTGCTCGCCATCGAGATCGGAGGCCGCCCTCTCGAACCCGGCGAGCGTATTCGCTTCGACTTCGGTGCAGGTAGCTTCGGTGTGCGCGTCGACCGTTACGCCGACCGGCGCGAGCGCTTGTGGGTGATGGTGGACGGCGATGGCGACGGCGTGCGCGGGATCGTCGCCGATTCGCCGGAGGTCGACATCATCGCCGGGCCGCCCGCGCGATTGCACATCGTCGGTCCCTCCACTGCGATGCCCGGGCAGACGATCGAGGTAGCGGTCTCGGTGCTCGACGCCGGCGGTAACGCGGGTGTGGATTTCGTCGGCGAGATCGGACTGGAGCTCGAGGAAGGGCAGGGGCGTCACCCCGCGCGGCTCGCGCTCGTCGAGAGCGACGCCGGATCGAAGACGTTCGAGGCGAGCCTTGGACGTCCCGGCGTGTACCGCTTCATCGCCCGAGCAGAGCTCGGCGACGGCCGCGCGGTGAGCGCGCGCAGCGCGCCGCTCATCGTTCGCGACGACGTTCAGCGCGTTCTGTGGGCCGATCTCCATGGCCACTCCGGTCTTTCCGACGGAACCGGAACACCGGACGACTACTTTGCGTATGCACGCGACGTCGCGCGGCTCGACGTGGTAGCGCTGACCGATCACGACCACTGGGGCGTGCGTTTCCTCGACGCGACGCCGGAGTACTGGCGCGAGATCCATCGGGCGGTGGATGCGTTCCACGACCCACCGCGTTTCACCACCGTGCTCGGCTACGAGTGGACGAGCTGGCTGCACGGCCACCGTCACGTCCTCGCCTTCGGCGGGGATCTGGAGGTGCTCAGCAGCATGAGCGAGGACACCGACACGCCCAGCGAGCTCTGGAACGCTTTGCGCGTGCGGCCGGTGCTCACGTTCGCGCACCACTCGGCCGGTGCGCCGATCGCCACCAACTGGGCGTTCGCGCCCGACCCGGTTCTCGAGCCCGTCACCGAGATCGTCTCGGTGCACGGCAGCAGCGAGGCGCTCGACTCGCCGGGGCTCATCCACGGACCGATCGCCGGCAACTTCGTCCGCGACACGCTCGACCACGGCTACCGCTTCGGCTTCATCGGCAGCGGCGACAGTCACGACGGGCATCCCGGCCTCGTCCACTTCCAGGCGGCGCCCGCCCACGGCGGCGTGGCCGCGATCCTCGCCGAGGACAACACGCGAGCGGCGGTCCTCGACGCGCTCCGGCGAAGGCGCGTCTACGCGACCAACGGTGCGCGGATCTGGCTGCATGTGGACCTCGACGGAGAGCCGATGGGCTCGGCGCTGGCGGAACCGGCGCGCTCGCGTGAGCAGGAGCTTCGCATCGAGGCGGTGGGAACGGCGCCGATCGCGGGCGTGGACATCATCCGCAGTGGCGAGGTGACGCAGTCGAGCGGCACTCCGGGGAGTACCGAGTGGCAGGCCGCCGATCGCATTCGCGCGCTGAGCCGTGGCGACTACGTCTACGTTCGAGTCGTGCAGGAGGACGGGCGAGCCGCGTGGTCGAGCCCGATCTACGTGCTCAGCTCGGAAAGGTGATCGTCACCCGCAGGCCCGGTCCGGCGGCGTTCGATCAGATCGGTCGAGCATGTATCGTTGTACGATGCTCGGCCGCCTCGCGTTTCTAGTGGCGCTCGGCGCCGTCGCGGCAACGCTGGTGTCGTCCGACGCGTCGGCACAGGATACCGATCGTGCTTTGCACTCCGGCTGGCTGCGCAGCTCTTACTTGACCGGCGATTGGGGCGGACGTCGGGCGCGGCTCAACGAGCGCGGGATCGTTCCGTTCGCGCGCTACACGTCCGGATTCTGGTCGAACCTCCGCGGCGGCTTCGAAACCGGGACACGCTACGAGGGATTCGCCCAGTGGGGCATCGATCTCGATCTCGAGCTGCTGGCCGGCTGGAAGGGGGCACGATTCTATATCGACTGGTACTCCTACCACGGTGGCCAGCCCTCGACCGATCTCGTCGGCTCGTTTCCGACCACGACGGTCAGCGGCTGGGAGACGTCCAACGTGGTCCGCTTCTACGAGATCTTCCTCCAGCAAGAATGGATGGAGGGGCGGTGGCTCCTCAAGGCGGGGCAGCTCGCGTCCGATGACGACTTCTTCGTCGTGAGCAACGACGATGCCTTGCTCAACGGAACGTTCGGGTTCTTCGGGCTCGGGCGCACGCAGGGCATCTTTCCGTTCTATCCACTGGCGGCTCCTGGCGTGCACCTGCAGCTGAGCGGATCCGAGAAGAAATGGGTTGGCCAGGTGGGCGTCTACACTTCCGACCCCGGCGGCGACACCAGCGGCAACCACGGCTTCGGCTGGACGTTCGACGAGGGAGTCTCCGTTCTCGGCGAGATCCAGACGATTCGCAGCGTATCCGGCCGGCGCGGAAAGTACGGCGTGGGTGCGGCCCTCACGACGGACGAGGTGCCGAACTTCGAGACGGGCGGATCATCGTACGGGGGCTACGTCCTCTACGCGCTGATCGATCAGGATCTGACCGTCGCGAGCGCCAGTCGACCCAGCCTCGGCGTCTTCCTACGCAGCTACGGAGCGCCGCAGCCGGAGCGGCAGTTCACGCTCTGGTACCTGGACCTCGGACGGAAGCTCGGGGGTTTCCTCGCCGGTCGCAGCGAGGACGTCGTGACGCTGGGCTTCGCTCACCTCGCGTTCTCGCCGGACTACGTCGATTCTCTGCGTGCCGACGTCGTCGTCGTCTCACGTCGTCAGAGCGTGCTCGAGGCCGCTTATCGCGCGCAGATCACGGGCTGGCTGACGCTGCAGCCTGATCTGCAGGTGTTCTTCGATCCACACTTCAGTCGCCGCGATGCGATCGTGATCGGCCTGCGGGCCGTGATGGATCTGTAGCGTGGAGCGACGGCGCCCTCATTCCACCAGCACCATCGATAGCGCCGGCCAGTACGTGATGACGAGCACGGTCGCCAGCAGGATCACGAAGAACGGTATCGTGGCACGGTAGACCTCGATCACCGGCCGCTCGAAGCGATAGCTCGCGATGAACAGGTTCATACCGACCGGCGGCGTGATGTAGCCGAGCTGCATGTTGGCCAGGAAGACGATGCCGAGGTGAACGGGGTGGATTCCGTAGCTGAGCGCGATCGGCAAGATGATGGGGACGACGATCACGATGGCCGAGAAGATGTCGAGCATCATTCCCAGCACGAGCAGGAACAAATTGAGAAGGATGAGAAAGGTGAGCTTGCTGGAGACGTGCTCGCGAATCGTCTCGAACAGGCGCGTCGGGATCTCCGCGTCGATCACGTAGTTGGTCGACGCCAGCGAGACGCCGACGATGACGAGGATGCCGCCCACCAGCACCATCGACTCGCGCATCACGCTCGGTAGCCGCGCCAGGGAGATCTCGCGTCGGATCCCGACCTCGACGAGCAAGACGTAAAGCGCGGTGACGGCGGCCGCTTCCGACACGGCGAAGAATCCGCTGTAGATACCGCCGAGCACCACGATCGGCAGCGGAATTTCCCAGGCCGACTCACGGAGCGCGGCGCGTGCCTCCGGCCACGAGAACGCAGCGCTCTCGACCGTGCTGGCGCGCCGCTGCCACATGCACCACACGGAGAGCGCGACCACCATCAGCAGGCCGGGCAGGAGTCCGGCGAGGAACAGGTCGTCGATTCGCACGGGCGGCTGCAAGTTCATCTGCTGCGCGACCACGGCGTAGACGATGAGAGGAAGCGCGGGAGCGAACAGCAGTCCCAGGCTCCCCGACGTCGTCACGAGCCCGAGGCTGAAGCGCTCGGGGTATTCGGCCTGCATGAGCGCGGGGTAGAGCAGGGCGCCGAGTGCGACGATCGTCACGCCCGAGGCGCCCGTGAAGGCGGTGAACAGCGAGCAGGCGATGAGCGTCACGATCGCCAGGCCGCCACGCATCCAGCCGAGCCACGCGTGCGTGAGCCTCACCAGCCGCGTCGGGCTCTGGCTCTCTCCGAGCAGGTAACCGGCAAACGTGAACAGAGGAATCGCCACCAGTACCGGCATCTCGGCCAGACGGTAGATCTCGATGGCGACGACCGAGAGGTCGATATCCGAGCGTGCGAAGCCGAGCATCGCGCTCGCCGCGATGATCGCGAACAGCGGTGTACCGAGAAGAACGAGCAGGAGGAGTACGAGCGAGGCGAGGATCACGTCGATATTGCCGCTCGTGCGCCGGCGAACGACAGCAACAGGTAGCGCAGGGCGATGCCGGCAAAAGAGATCGGAATGATGGCGGCCAGGGTCCACGTCGGCACGTTTGCGAACGCGGTCGTCGCCATCTCGAGCTCGGCGTCGACGAAGCGCGCGGCGTG
>SPBQ01000217.1 GCA_004525875.1 Myxococcales bacterium | reverse complement strand
GCGAACGCCGCGAGCGCGCCCGGCGCTCGCCGCGACCGCAGCGATCGCCGCGATGAGCTCGGCCTCGCCGACGGTCGATAGCAAGGCCACGGCCGTTCGCCGTCCCTACCCGAACAGCTCGCGGACCTTGTCGGCGAACCCGGAGACGAGCGAGTGGTCCGAGTCGCTGCCGGCATCGGCGAACTTCTTGAGAAGATCCTTCTGCTTACGGGTGAGCTTGGTCGGCGTCTCGACGACCAAGCGCACGATCAGGTCGCCATGGTGCCCGGTGCGCAGGTCCGGCGCGCCCTTCCCTTTGAGCCGGAACAGACGATCGTTCTGCGTGCCCGCGGGGATCGTCATCTTGAGCAGTCCCTCGAGCGTCGGAACGTCGACCTTCGCGCCGAGCGCGGCCGTCGCCATCGGGATCGGCAGATCGCAGACCAGCATGTTACCCTCGCGCTTGAACAGTGGGTGGGACTCGACGTGGAGCACGACGTAGAGATCGCCCGTCGGGCCGCCGCGCATGCCGGCCTCGCCCTCGCCGCGCAGCTTGAGGCGGGCTCCCTCATCGACGCCCGCCGGGATCCGTACGCGAATCTCGCGCATATCGCGGCGTGTGCCGAGTCCGCGGCACGTCGGACAGGGCGTACGGATCACGCGCCCCCCACCGTTACACTGACCACAGGTCTTCGCGATCTGGAACAGGCCCTGCTGGAAGCGAACCTGGCCAGCACCCTGGCAGGCCGGACAGGTCTCGGCCTGGGTGCCGGCCTGGGCTCCCGATCCGGAGCAGCCGTCGCAGCTCACGCTGCGAGGGATGGAGATCTCCTTCTCCGTCCCTCGGATCGCCTCCTCGAATTCGATATCGAGATCGTAGCGTAGGTCCTCGCCGCGCACCGCGCGGCTGCGCCCGCTGCGACGCCCGCCGAGGCCGCCGAAGAAATCCCCGAACAGATCGCCGAGCACATCCTCGAACATGGAGGCGCCGCCGGCGGCGAAGCCGAAGCCGCCGGCACCCTGCTCGAACGCAGCGTGGCCGAAACGGTCGTATTTCCCGCGCTTGTCGGCGTCCGACAGCACCTGGTAGGCCTCGCTCGCTTCCTTGAAGCGGACAGAAGCGCTTGCGTCGTCGTCCGGATTTCGGTCGGGGTGGTACTTGAGGGCAAGCGTCCGGTAGGCTTTCTTGATCGCGTCGGCGTCCGCGTCGCGGCCGACCTCCAGAACCTCGTAGTAGTCGCGTTTCGACACTTCGCCCTATCCTCGCCCTCGTTCTCTTACCTGCTCAAGACGTCGAAAAGCCCCCGCCGGTGAACCGGGCGGAGGCTTCTCTACCTCGCGAGTGGCGTCTGCCGGTCATGCCGGCGGTCAGGAGGACGGCTTGACCTCTTCGAAGTCAGCGTCAACGACGTTGTCGTTGTCTCCTCCTCCGGTCGCGCCGCCGTCGCCAGCGCTCGCACCGTTCGCCGTCGGACCCCCGGCGCCATGCTCGGCCTGCGCCTTGGCGTAGAGCGCCTCCGCCAGTTTGTGCGAGCTCTTCTCGAGCTCCTCGGTGGCCGCCTTGATCTGATCGACGTCCTCCGACTCGAGCGCCGGCCGCGCAGTCTCCACGGCGGCCTTCACCGCGGCACCCACGGCATCGTCGAGATCGCCGCCGATCTCCTCGACGCTTTTCGCAGTGCGGTAGATCAATCCGTCGAGCGCGTTGCGGGCCTCGACGAGTTCCTTGCGCTTCTCGTCCTCGGCTGCGTGAAGCTCGGCGTCCTTGATCATCTGGTTGATCTCTTCCTTCGACAGACCGCTGTCCGACTTGATCGCGATCGACTGTTCCTTTCCGGTGCCCTTGTCCTTGGCCGACACGTGCATGATCCCGTTCGAGTCGATATCGAAGGAAACCTCGATCTGCGGCAGGCCACGCGGCGCGGGCGGCAAGCCGGTGAGATCGAACTGCCCGAGTAGCTTGTTGTGCGCGGCGATCTCGCGCTCGCCCTGGAATACCTTGATCGAGACGGCTGGTTGGTTGTCCTCGGCCGTCGAGAAGACCTGGCCCTTCTGGCTGGGAATCGTCGTGTTCTTCTCAATGAGCTTGGTGAATACGCCACCGAGAGTCTCGATGCCGAGCGAGAGCGGCGTGACGTCGAGCAGAAGAACGTCCTTCACCTCACGGGTGAGCACCCCGCCCTGGATCGCCGCACCGACCGCAACGACCTCGTCGGGGTTCACGCCCTTGTTCGCTTCCTTGCCGAAGATCCTCTTCACACACGCCTGCACGGCCGGCATGCGCGTCATGCCACCGACGAGGATGATCTCGTCGATGTCCGAAGCGCCCAGGCCGGCGTCGGATATGGCGGTGCGGCACGGTCCCTCGAGACGGTCGAGCAGATCGCTGCACAGCGCTTCCAGCTTCGGGCGCGTGAGCTTGATGTTGAGATGCTTCGGACCGCTCTGGTCGGCCGTGATGAACGGCAGGTTGACATCGGTTTCCTGAGCAGTCGAGAGCTCGCACTTGGCTTTCTCGGCGGCCTCCTTGAGGCGCTGCAGGGCCATCTTGTCCGAACGCAGGTCGATGCCCTGGTCCTTCTTGAACTCGCCACACAGGTACTCGATGATCGCCTGGTCGAAGTCCTCGCCGCCGAGGAAAGTGTCTCCGTTGGTGGACTTCACCTCGAACACGCCCGAGCCGAGCTCGAGCACGGAAACGTCAAACGTGCCGCCGCCGAGGTCGAAGACGGCGATCTTCTCCTCGCCCTTCTTGTCGAGGCCGTAGGCCAGCGACGCCGCCGTGGGCTCGTTGATGATACGCAGGACATTGAGGCCGGCGATCTCGCCCGCGTCCTTGGTGGCCTGACGCTGGCTGTCGTTGAAGTAGGCCGGAACCGTGATGACGGCGTCGGTAACCTGCTGGCCGAGGTAGTCCTCGGCGGTCTGCTTCATCTTCTGGAGGATCCACGAGGAGATCTCGGCCGGGCTGCGAGCCTTGTCACCGAGTTGCACGTGCGCCGCATCGTTATCGGCCTTGACGATCTCGTACGGGAGCACACCGCGGGCATTCTCGACCTCGGCGTCGCTATAACGGCGACCGATGAGCCGCTTGACCGCGAAGATCGTATTCTCCGGGTTCGTGACGGCCTGGCGCCTGGCGATCTGGCCTACCAGCCTCCCACCCTTGTCGTTGACGGCGACGACGGAGGGCGTGGTACGGCCGCCCTCGCTATTGGCAATGACCTGAGGAATTCCCCCTTCGAGGACGGCCACGCACGAATTGGTGGTCCCGAGGTCGATACCGATGACTTTACCCATTCTCTGTCTCCGCTCTAGTGATGGCCTAAACCATTGAACGGTAAGGCCTTTTTGAAGTCAGTCCCGGTACGGGACGCGGCTCGTTAGATAAGCACCCCCACCAGAATCGCAAGGGCCGCCGCCGTCATTTGTCGTTCGGCTCGTCGGCGGGCGGCTTGCTGACGGCGACCATCGCGGGCCGCAGGAGCCGGTCGTGGATGCGATAGCCCGCGCGGTGCTCGGCCACGACGGTGTTCGGCCCGTGCTCGGCCGATTCGACCATGGTCACGGCATCGTGCTCGCCGGGATCGAAGGGTTGGCCGTGCGCGTCGAGCCGGTTGATTCCATGGCGCTCCAGCGCCGCCAGCAAGGCGCCGCGGACCAGTCGCACGCCTTCGACCACGCCCCGGAGGTCGTCGCCCCCGGTGTCGCCGCCGATCGTCGCGACGTGATCGAGAGCGCGGTCCAGATCATCGATGATGTCCAGTAGGTCGCGTCCGAGCCCCTCGGCCGCGTAGCGAGCCCTCTCGGACACCTCGCGGCTGTGACGCTTGATGACGTTCTGGAGCTCGGCCTCGGCACGCAAGTACCGCTCACGCGTCTCGTACAGCTCGGCCTCGAGCGTCTCGATCCGTTCGCCGACGTCGGTCGGGTCGGCCGTGCCGGCACCGTCCAGGGTCTCTGCCGCGCCCTCAGCGTGCTGCGAATCGTCCATGTCGTCGATGTCTCGGGCTTTCATGTCCGGGTTCTTGCTCACGTTCTCGGGGTGGGACCGTGCCCGCAGAACGCGGGGCCAAAGCCGAAGCTCGTAGTTAGGCACGGGCACGGTGATGTCAACGCGATCCCGCCGGGGCGGGGTTGGTGATAGAAGCGCCGCGTGGAGGAGATCCGGACTCGCGCCTTTGTCCTGCGAACCCGGTCGTATGGCGAGTCGGATGTCATCGCCGTGCTGCTGAGCGCGGAACACGGCAAGCTGTCCGGCATCGCTCGCGGGGCGAGAAGGTCGAGGCGTCGCTTCGCTGGCCCTGCCCTCGAGCCGTTCCAGGAGCTCGACGTCCGTCTGGGGCGTCGGCCCCACTCCGACCTGGCCTTTCTCCACGAGTGCAGCGTGGTCACCAGCCATCATGCCCTCGCCAGCGACATCGACGCCTACGCATGGGCCTCGTACCTCTGCGAGCTGACCGAGGTCATGACGCCGGAACGCGATGCCTGTCCCGAGCTCTACCGCCTGTTCCGCGACCTGCTGGACCGGTTGACCGGCGGCGCGCCGGCCGCCGCGGCCTCACACCGCTACGTGCTGGCGCTTCTCGACTGGGCCGGATGGGGTCCCGACTTTTCGCGCTGCAGCATGTGCGATCGGACGCTCTATGCCGCCAGCCGACCCATTGTCGATCCGCGCGGCAGTGGCCTGATGTGCGTGACCCATGAAGCAGAGGCGCGCGGCGCCGACCCCGAGGATCCCGAGTTCGAGCCCAGCCGCCGCGTCGTCGATGACGAGCTGCTCACCTATGTGCGCGGCCTGCGCGCGGAGGCGGCGGGTGCGGAGACGACCCACGAGGTGCCCGTGGCCGCCACCGCCCTGCTCCACCGGCTCGTCGATCTGCACCTGCACCGGCCCCTCAAATCACGCGCCTTCCTGGCAACCATCACGTCCGCGGGCCCGGTTGTACCAAAAGCCCCCTCGCGATAGGTGGGTGCGTTTTGATGCAGAGACGATCGGGAACATAGGACATGGC
>SPBQ01000183.1 GCA_004525875.1 Myxococcales bacterium | reverse complement strand
CGCCGAAGATCTTCCGGTGAGCGAGAGTGTCGGGCATCAGCTTTGCTCCCGCTCGTCTCGCCGCCGGTCTCGGTGATCCGTGAGCTCGAGCATCAAGGTTGGGACACCGCACGTCCCCGAGCACACGGTGAGCACACGTGTGTCGGGCCTGCGGCCCGGTCGCACTTCCGATACGTCCAATCCTTGCGCGACTAGCCGTGCGCGCGCGGCGTCGGCGTCGGGCACACGATAGGACAGCCCCCAAAGCCTGTCCTCGTCACTCGCGTCGTCGCCACGAGACTCCAGCGCGCTGGCCACCTCGACGGTCACTGCGCCGACGCGGAAGAACTGCAACCGCACGCCCCAGTCCTCGAAGCGCCGATCGAGCGCCAGCCGCAGGCCGAGAGCTTCACCGTAGAGCGCGGCTGCCGCCTCGGCGTCCGACGATCGGATGACCGTGTGGTCGAGCGCCGAGACAGCCGCGGCCGGGTCGCCGATCGGTGTGGCGCGCTGCAATCGATCGGGCGGGCTCCTGTGCTCGATCGCGAACAGGAGGACACCGCGCGTTCGTATGATCGGCACCGGAACGCGTCGCCACTCGCGTACCGCGCCCGTGTCCGTGTCGACGCCGCGCGAGTCCTCGACGGCCGCCGGCTCCAGGCCACGTTCGGCCAGTCCTTGATAGCAGGTCTGCGCGTCGGAGGTTCCGAACGCGATCGCGAGGAGACCATCGTCTCGTGACTCGAGCCAAGCGGCGAGCAGATCGCCCTCCGGTCCGCTGCCGGCCGGCGCGATGAGCTCCACGTAGGTGTTGTCCAGCCGGTACAGCGTGTTGGCCGTGCCGCCCTCGGGGTGGGTGCCGCGCCACGAGGGCTCGAGCCCGAGCAGCGCCGTGTAGGCGGCCGTTGCAGTATCGAGATGGCGTACCCCGATGAGCACGTGGTCCAGCGAGTCGAGCATGTCGGTCACGGGCGCAGAATGTCACGGCGGCGAGCGTGAGTCTCGACCGGCCCCTTTATACTGGTGTCGCCCGTAGCATCCCTGCGACGTCGAAGTAATTTCGCTTTCCTAGGACTGGGCTCGCTGCCACCGATCGAGCTTCCCTCGAGCGCCGTTCCTGTCGGGATCCATCAGCTCGTCGTGGCGAGGGGTCTTGTTGACGAGTTCGACGACGTAACCGTTAGGATCGCGGAAGTAGACCGAGATTCCGATACCGTGATCCACGGGCCCTCTTGCCTCCTTGCCCTCTGCATGGGCCTTTTCGAGCATGTATCGGGAGGTCTCTTCTGACGCTTCCAGGGCAACGTGAAGATCGAAGTCGTGCTGTTCTTTGAATTCGAAGGGCATTCCTGGTGCTTCGAAGAAGGCAAGATAGGAGCCGTCTTCCATCCGAAAGAAGGTATGCAGGACGCCGGCATTCCGGCCCGTTTTGGTCCCGCCAATCGCGACTGCCTCCGCGAGAGGAAGGCCCAAGAAGTCCTCGTAGAAAGCCCGAGTCTCTTCGGAATCGCGACAACGGTACGCGCTGTGATGGAGGCCGTGGATCTTCATCGAGTTTATCCTTGCAGCCGGCGGTCAGCCACCTGTGCGTAGAGGTCGCCCAGTACGGGCATGACCTGGGGGCCGGCACCTTCGGCCCAGTTGAAGACCATCTCGGAGATGATCTGTACCGTGCTGGCGACGAGAACCCCAGCCTGCCGCATGCGATCGAGGGCGATCTCGTCTGCCATCTTCGTGGCTGATCCTGAAGCATCCGCCACGACGTGTACTTCATAGCCTTCGTCGATGGCATTGAGTGCCGGGTACACAACGCAGACCTCTGTCAGCAGCCCTGCCATGATCAACCGCTTTCGCCCGGTGGCCTTTACGGCCTTGGCGAAATTCGAGTCGTCGGATGCATCCACGATTTCGGCGCGTTTCACTCGCGCAGCGTACGCCTCAGGCAAGATCTCCTGGACCTCCGGCAGAAGCAGGCCTTGAGGTGCGTCCTCCATGCTGCTCGTTAGGACGACGGGCATGCCGACCGCCTTGGCTGATTTCGCGAGAGCCAGAGAGTATTGACGCTTAGCCCTACGCATTTACACCGACCTGCCCGATTCCCCCAGTAGCCGATGTGCGGCGGTGAGATAGTCGACGACCGCGCGGTCGGACCAGCTCTGACCGGCCAGGGGGCCCTCGTAGAAGCCGCAGTGCCCCCCGTGCCGGGTGAGCGCCAGCGTCATGCGCGGCAGCGTCTGCAGATCGCCTAGGTGGTGGTGGACGTTGCGCTCGACGCAAACGGGGTCGTCGGCGGCGTTGATCACGAGCGTCGGTGTCGCGACGTCGAGAGCGACCTCCATGGGGTTGGAGCCGCTGAAATATGCCTCGGCACTCGTGTAGCCCGCCAGCGGATACAGGCATGCGTGGAACTCGGACATCGAGCGTGATGCGGCGCAAGCCTCGTATCCCGCGATGCCACCGAGCACGGACCGATTGCGGGCAAGGAAGAACTCCACGACCCGGCGCGTGAGGTAGGCGTCGTAGCGAGGGTGGACGAAGTCGAACGCATCGCGGATATCGTAGGCCGGGCACAGCGCCACGGCCGCCCGCAGCCGTGACTGCGATCCCTGCTCGCCGAGGTACCGTACCAGAAGGCCCGATCCCGCCGACACACCGACCGCGTACAGCAGGGCGCCGGGCCGTCGTGCCTCGATCGCCGCGAGCTGACTTCGCAGGTCGGCGGTCGAGCCCATCGTGTTGACGACCGGTGCGGTGAGTGGGAGGCCCGCATGCCCGCGACGGTTGCAGGCGGCGATGGTCCATCCGCCGTCCAAGCGGCGGTCCATGCCACCGTCCAGACCGAGGGCGCGCAGCGAGCGCTGTAACGACAGCACGAAGCGCCGCAAGCCGTCGGCGCTGCCGCACAGTGTATGCAGCACGACGACCACGGGCGCGCTCGACGGCGCGTCGAGGCCGAGCCATTGCACGGACACCGTACCGCCGTCGGACATCTCGAGCCGTTCGTCGAGATCCCAGGAGGGCAGGGGGGTGCGGCGTTCGTGAACCATCGTCAGGAGATTCTGAACGTGCGCGTTGCGGGCCCAGCGTGTCGGTCGGTAGCCGTCGCGCAACGACGGGCATGCATCGAGCACCGCATGGTGCCAGTCGCGATCACGCCCGCCGTGGCAGGTCAGGCCGTGAGTTCGGCTCGAGCTCATCTCCCGGTGGGTGTGCCAGCGAACCCCTCGACTGTCCACCGCCGGGAGGCTGACGGAACCTCAAGTCGGGGCCGAACGCGTTCTCGACGCCACCAGCGTCGACCGCGGCCCTGGGGGTCTTCGCGCGGTTCCGATCATGCCCTCGCCGTCGAGCCGCAAGCCTTCCTGGAGGACCCGCTCGGCGTGTTGCCTCAACCGACTCACCGCGGAAAGTCGCGCGACGCTCCGCGGCATCGAATGCGCGCAGCTTCTCGACCAGGTATAGTGCTCGGATAACACCTGTTCGCACGTCCCCTCGTTGCCCGTCGGGTCATTCTGCGAAGCTCGAGCGCGGGAGTCCTTACCCGCCCGAGACGTCCAGCCAGGTCGCGGAGTAGTGGTGCAGTGGGGTCGAGCGTTACGTCCAGCAATTCAGAAATTCCTTCTCGAGCATTCGCGGCAGCACTGATCACGACGATCGCACTAGGTCTTCTGATCCCGACCGGAGCCGATGCCTTCAATCGACGATCCACGCTCGCCGTGCCGTCGCTCGCGATCTCACCCGCGACCGACACTGCATCCAGGTCGACGGGTCCGTTCGCCGCCGCGAAGACGACCACGGCGCTGCGCCTGGTCGGGACCACCGCCCTGAACGCGGTCGGCCTCGGGACATCGAGCGCTACCGAGTCGCGACGGACGGACATCGTCGATCATGGAGACCCGCCACGTCTGGTCGAGCTGTCGGGCGCCTGGAGCATGGAGGATCGGCAGCAAGGATACGCCCACCCTGCCTACGCGAGCCTCGTCCCCTCCTACATCCCACCCGAGCTTCGATTGCTCCCCGTGCTCGAGTCGCTGTCGATCGGCGCACCGTCGGCGATGGCCGACTTCGCGGTCGGCTACTCGCTCTCGGCACTTCGGCGGGGACCGGACGTCGACGAGCCGGTCGTGAGGCTTCAGGTCCTCCTCGGTGGTAGCCGGCAGAACGAGCTGCAGTACATCCGGTCACGCGCGAAGATCGCTGCGGCGGAAAGCGCGGACAACTGGAAACCAGTGGTCGGCGGCCGCTTCTTCGTGGATGTCGCGCGCAAGTGGACGCTCGCGCTAGGTGGCGACGCCCGTGGATTCCCCACCTCGGGCGCCTCCGACCTGAGCTGGAACGTCGTCGGCTCGGTTGGACGCAACGTCGGTGATCTTCTCGAAGTGCGGCTAGGCTACCGGATTTCTCGTCTCGATTCTCGCGAGCACGAGGGCACGTTCGGGCTCAGCGAGCTCGTCCAGGGTCCGCAGCTCGGTTTCGTTCGCCGCTTCTAGTAGCCGCGGCTCACGCTTCACGCGCCCTGCGCGCGATGGGACATCCCCCGATCGAGGCGGTGTCCGCGCTTCGCTACCCGGCGGTTCTTCGTGTCGCCCGGCACGCTCGCGTGCGGTCCGGGCATGCGACCCGGCGCAGTCCTCTACCACCTCGAATCTCGCTCCCGTCCGCAGAGAACCACACCGTCGTTTCGACTGCAGCACGGTCACGACCGAACGTGCTGTGCGCCGACTGTCGTGCACGGAATGGAAGGGTACGACTCACGCAGCGACCGACGCTGGCGTCAACTCTTCAGAATGTGCAGCGCACGGTGCGCACGGTGAGTCGCCGTGAAGCACGACCGTGGCTGTCGTACTCCGTTCGCGATCCGTCACATGTCACCTCGCGGTCGCAGTGCGTAGGTGGCAGTCTTCGATCTTCGTCGCCCGTGCCACGGAGGGGCGAGGACTAAAACGATGCGCACCATCGATTCGTGTATTGACGGCGCGGCAATCGGAGCGGAATCTCGGCATCGATCCCGAGTCGATCTGCCAGTCGGCCGCGATCGTGGCACCCCCTTGATCGAACCGTGCGATCGCAGCTGGCGACGATGTGATCACGGACCCCAGCATCGGAGGCGACATCAGCACCATGAACAGCTCGCTTAGCACCAGTACATCCTCCGTCCGAAGCATCCCCATCGGCCGCCCGCTCGCGCGAGTCATGAAGGTGATCCTTCGTCTGAAAAAGTTCCGCACCGTCATGCTCGTGGGGCGGACGGGAATCGGAAAGAGCGAGTTCGTCAAGAGCTTTGGCCGCGCGCTGGGTCTCGAGGTGACCGTCCTCGATCTAGCCGCGATGGATCCGCCGGACCTGAGCGGCCTGCCGCAGATCGTCGACGGGAAGACGACGTTCGCGGTGCCGTCGTGGCTGCCGGTGGATGGCCGCGGCATCCTGTTCCTCGACGAGCTCAACCGGGCGCCGCTCGAGGT
>SPBQ01000409.1 GCA_004525875.1 Myxococcales bacterium | reverse complement strand
TTGTAGTGCGGGTCGTCGAGCAGGTCGCCGACGTTGAGAACGGGCGCAGCGGCCACGCCGGCCCGTTGCAGCGTGTCGGCCAGCCCGCGATCGTCGAAGCCGGCAGTCCAGTCGGCCAGCTGCGCGTGTATCGCGTCGGCGTCGGCGATTCGTCCCGCCGCGGTGGCATAGGTATCGACGGTCGCCCAGTCAGGCTTGTTCATTGCCTCGACCAGCCCGCGCCATTCCTCGTCCGTCATGACGGCGACGCTGATCCAGCGATCGTCGCCCTTGCAGGGGAACACGCCGTGCGGGGCGCCGGCTGCTACCGGGTGGGCGTTGCCCATCGGGCCGGCGACGCGTCCGTTGAGTGTGTAGTCCATGTAGGCAGGGCCGACCATCTGCATTACGGCCTCGGCCTGGGAATAATCGATGTGCTGGCCCTTGCCCGTTCGGTCGCGGTGGAACAGCGCCGTGAGCACGGCGAACGCGCCCATAATGCCGTTGTACGGGTCGGAGAATGCGTTCTCGACCGGGATCGGCGGTCCGCCGCGGTAGCCGACGAGGCTGTCGAGGCCCGTGATGCTGGTGAGGCTGAGTCCGTAGGTCCGCACGTCGCGAAGCGGGCCGTAGAGGCCAGCGGCCGGCATCGAGAACATCACGATGTCCGACTTCGCCCTCACGAGCTCTTCGTAACCGAGCCCCATGTTGTTGATCACGCCGGGCCCGAAATTTTCTATGACGACGTCGCACTCGGCAACGAGCTGCTTGGCGAGTTCGAGCGCCTCAGGCTTCTTCAGATTCAGCGTGATGCTGCCGTTGCCGGCCCAGCAGGCGTGGTTCGACAGGCTGCGGTTCGGATCGCGTATTCCCTCGCCGAACGGCGGCAGCGTGCGCGTGAGGTCGATGCGCGTCCGCGACTCGATCTTGTAGACCTCGGCGCCCATGAACGAGAGTGTCTGCCCCGTCACGGGTCCGGCCCACACCCAGCCGAAATTGGCGACTCGAATGCCCGCTAGCGGGCCGTTCCCCTGGCTTCCCCTGTCACCCGGTGCGACGGCCATGGCGGTCAGGCTACCACCCCATCGTTACGAAGGTTCTCGTACGCGTCTTTCTTGAGACCACCGATCGACGTCAGGACTTCCTCCGTGTGCTCGCCGAGCATCGGGGCAGGACGCTCGGGTCCGCCAGGGCACTCGGGCAGCTTGAACGGAGCACCGAGCGTGCGGACCTTGCCGAGCTCGGCGTGGTGGAGGTCGATGAGGAAGTCGCGCGCCGCCAGGTGCGGGTGCTCGGCAGCCTCGGCCACGGTAAACACGGCCGTGACGGGGACGCCCTCGGCCTGACATTTCTCCATGATTTCGAACTTGCCGTGCTGCAGGGTCCATTCCTCGATGAGCGGGTAGATGGCGTCGGCGTTCTGGGCGCGCGTGAACATGTCCTGGAACATCTCGAGCTGCATCCAGTCTGGCTCGCCCATGACGCGAGCCAGACCGTTCCACTGGCCGGACTCGAGCGCGAGCATCCACACGTGACCGTCCTTGCAGGGCATGATTGTCGCCGGCGCACCGAGCGGCATGCCCACGCCGGTGCGTTTCTCGAACTTTCCGTCCTGCGCGTAACCGCCGATGTTCTGGCCGCCGACGAACGTCGCGGCGACGGCCTCGGCGCACGACACGTCGACGTGCTGGCCGCCGCATTGCTTGCGCCCGTAGAGCGCACCGAGTCCCCATGCGGCACCGGTCATGCCGCCGTAGAAGTCCGCAGAGAAAGTCCCGTGCTCGAGCGGTGCCTGTCCCGGCAAGCCGCAATAGCGGCTGCCCGTGGCGGTGAGGTGGAAAGCGTTCAGGTCGTAGCCGTTCCAGTCTGCATACGGTCCGTTCTGTCCGAAGGGCGTGATCGAGATCGCCACGAGCTCGGGATTGATCGCGGTCAGCGTGGGGTAGCTGATCTCGTAGTCGCGTACGCGCGGCGGTAGGTAATTCTGGACAACGATGTCGGCCCAGCCGACGAGGTTGAAAAACAACTCGCGGGCGCGCTCGTTGTCCGGATCGATCGCGACGCTGCGCTTGTTCGTGTTGAGGAAGAAGAACAGGCCGCTCTTCTCGGGGTGCGGCTCGTCGTCGGGGAAGGGACCCCAGGTGCGCGCCGTGTCGCCGCCGAGAGGCTCGATCTTCACGACATCGGCGCCGTAGTCACCGAACAGCTTTCCGCAGAACGGCGCCGAGACCATCCCGCCGAACTCGAGGACCTTGATGCCTTCCAGGGCTCCGTTCGACATGCTGGAGATTCGTGCGCGGGCAGCCTCGGCGGGCCGGCGCGGGCCCAGAGTGCCGTGGTGTCGCGCTGCGTTTATAGCCGCCGGGCCGCGCCAGACAAGCGTTTCGAGCGACGGTGGCCGCCAGTGCCCATCACTATAATATACCGCGCTGTGACGGTCGCTCTGCGGCGGAGTAGAACTTGTTCTATTTTGAGGTTGCCGATATTTTACCCCGACTGACTTCCCGCCACCGCACCATCGGGCGGCAGGCGCACCCGGAGGACTCTCCCAAGCCCATGGCCAAGAACCCGCTCAAGACGAAGTTCACCGAGATGATGGGGATCGAATACCCGATTCTCGCGTTCACCCACTGCAAGGACGTGGTCGCGGCGGTGGTCAACGCGGGCGGCTTCGCCTGCCTCGGCGAGGCCATGCACACGCCTGAGCAGATCGCGGCCGATATCCACTGGATCCGCGACAAGGTCGGCGACAAGCCGTTTGGTATCGACCTCGTTCTGCCGTCCTCGGCTCCGCCGGCGGGCACCGTCGACAAGCTCCAGGAGGGGATTCCTGAGGACTACTGGGCCTTCGCCCGTCAGATCAAGGAGAAGTACGACATCCCCGATCCGAAGGGGAAGCAGGATCTGCACCAGTGGGGCGGCCTGAATCAGGAGATCGCCCGCGCGCAGATGGAGGTCATTCTCGAGGAGAAGGCCCCGGTGTTCTGCTCCGGTCTCGGCAGCCCGGCCTTCTTCGTCGAGGCTGCGCATGAGCGCGGCATGAAGATTTTCGGCCTCATCGGCAAAAAACGTCAAGCCCAGCGCGAGCTCGACCAGGGTGTCGATGTCATCATCGCCCAGGGTTACGATGCTGCCGGTCATACGGGGCCGATCGGCACCTTCTCGATCGTCGCCGAAGCTGCGGCCATCGCGGGCGACGTTCCCGTCATCGCGGCCGGCGGGATCTCGACCGGACGTCACCTTGCTGCCGCGCTGTGTCTTGGCGCCTCGGGCGTGTGG
>SPBQ01000358.1 GCA_004525875.1 Myxococcales bacterium | reverse complement strand
GGGCCAGAATCGCGAGCTCAAGGCCGCGAAAGCCCGAGCATAGCGGACAGTGCCTGAGCTTGTGCGCGATTCTCGGTGGACGTCGGCGAGAGAGACCGGTGGGCGCGGTCCGTTCAGTGAGGGGTGGCGTATGGAGGCGACCCGAGGTTGGGTCGGCGCGGTAGTGCTTCACGATCTACTCCTGGCAGCCGGATGGACGGTGACGGCTTCGTGCAGGGTTCAACTTGCAAGACTCCTCGCGCGGCCGGGGTATTCGATCCATTCTGGTCTCAATGACAAAAAACCATCGAGTCGTGTGACGGTGCCCGGGTGGGGCGCCCGACCGTTGTGCGACCGGCTTCTGCGGACGTATCTATTGAACCGTGACTCTTGAGCGTGGTGAACGGAGGCACAATCCGAAACTTGTAATGATGACCGATTCGGGCCCGGCGCAAATATACGAACGCCACCCTCGTGGGCCCGCGGTTCGACGCATCGGCGGGTCGCAGCGGTCAGGCCGGGGATATCTGAGCCCGCCTCCGGGATTCCCCGCTCTATCGCGACGGGGCGTTCGCCCGCTACACTGGTTTCATGGAAGGCGCGGGTCTCAACGATATTGTCCTGGTCGTCGACGACACCGCGACCATTGTCGAGACCGTGTCGTTCCTGCTCGAAGCGCAGGGGTTCCCCACACTGACCGCGGCGGACGGCCAAGCCGGTCTCGACTTGGCCTTGCTGCACCGTCCCCGTGTCGTCGTGGTCGATGCCAACATGCCGGTGATCGACGGTTACGGTCTCTGCCGCGCGTTGCGCGCGACTCCCGCACTCGCGGGCTGTTACATTGTCTTTATCACCGGCGACGTCCAAGCGACCATTCGTCGAAGAGCGGTCGAGGCCGGGGCTGATCTCTACATGCAGAAGCCGATCGACGTGGAGAAGCTCGAGTCGGTGGTGGCGGAGGCGTTCGCGGGAACTCGTGTCTCCGAAGGAGCGGACAGCGGTGTCCGTGTCGTCGTCCGGACCAACGGCCGTCGGACTTCCTGATCAGACCAGTCCTGCCAGTCGCGCGAAGGGATCCCAGGCGGGATCGTCATGCCAGTCGTACTCGGCCGTTTGCGCCAGCAATCGTGCTGTTTCTACGTCCGTCAGCCGGGCCACCACGGCCAGCGCCATGTCGATGCCGGCTGATACGCCTGCGGCCGTTACCACGTGGCCGCTGTCGATCCAGCGAGCCTCGGCAACCCAGTCGACGCCGGGGCCCCGTGAGACGACCCACTCGAATGCCAGCTTGTTGGTCGTCGCGCGCAGACCGTCGAGAGTGCCTGCGCCTGCCAGCAGCGCCGCTCCCGTGCAGACGCTCATCGTGATCTCGCACCGGGCTGCGCGCGCGCTGATCCACGTCATGTGATCCTCATCGTCGACGAGGTTGCGGGTGCCCTGCCCGCCGGGGACGAGCATGAAGTCGAGTTCGGGACACTCGTCGAACCCGACCTCCGCGAGTATGCTCTGGCCCTGCGCGCTGCGAACCGGTCCCGCGGTGTGTGCGACTGTGACGATGTCGAAGAGATGGCGCGCGTTGCCGAATATCTGCAGCGGGCCGAAGAGGTCGAGCGTTTCGAAGCCCGGAAAAACGAGCGCGCCTAGCTTGCGCACCGATCGGGAAGACTCATCCATCGGACCCTCCGGATGAAGCGACGACATCGGTCGCCGGCAGGGCGGTCAGACCGTCCATTACACCGAATCCGAGGGCAGCCATCGGATTCCCGATCTCACGACACTCTCTCCGTGATCGCTACCCGCGGCACGAATCGACGCCTGTACTCCAGCGGGGTCGCGCCGAGGTGACGCAAGAACGTTCTTCTCATCCGTTCCCCGCTGACGAATCCGCAGTCGGTCGCGATTGTCTCCAGCGCCTTGCTCGACTCCTCCAGCATGCGGCGCGCTCCGTCGACGCGCGCTCGCTCGACGAATTTCGCGGGTGTCTGACCCGTTTCGCGCGTGAACACGCGGGCAAAGTTACGAGGGCTCATCGCGGCGCGATGGGCGAGCGACTCGACGTTCAGGTCGCCGGCAAGGTTCTCGACGATCCAGTCGGGGATGCCGCCGAGGGTTTCAGGCCTGACGCTCTGGGCTGCAAGATGGCTGCTAAACTGGGACTGTCCGCCGGGTCTCTTGAGGAACAGGACCAGCATGCGGGCGACCCACAGCGCGCAGTCATGGCCGAGATCGTCCTCGACCATCGCCAGGGTCAGATCCATTCCGGCCGTGACGCCGGCCGAAGTGTAGATCTTGCCGTCTCTCACGAATAGGGCGTCTTCCTCGACGGCCGTACCCGGGAAATGGCGTTGCATCGTCGACACGGCGTTCCAGTGCGTCGTCGCGCGGCGCCCTTCCATCAGTCCGGCGGCGGCCAGGATGAACGAGCCGCTGCAGACGGATGCCATGCGGCGAACGCGCGGGTACATGTCGCGGAGCCACGCGAGCAGCTCGCTATCGCGTACGGCCTGGCGCACGTCACCGCCGCAGACGATCACGGTGTCGATGCCGCCCGTGATATCCGAGAACGTTCCCTCGGCCTCCAAGCCGAGCCCCGAATGCATCCGAACCCGTCCGGCGCGCGGGGCGACAAGCTCCACCACGTAGTACGGGTTCTCATGATCGAGAGATCCCTGCGGCCATCGGTTCGCGGTCGAGAAGACCTCGTGCGGACCGGTGACGTCGAGGCTGTTTCCGCCGTCGAACGACACCAGAACGATGCGCTTCGCCGGGCCAGCCGCGGGCGGGGGCGGCGGCCGCAGCGAATCGGATCGAGGATCCATGGCGGCAACCTATCGATTTACCGATCCGTCCGCAATGACAAAGTATAAGCAAAAACTGCCAATCGTATAGAGTAGGCCTGCTTGGGTATTTTCTATACTGACCGCTCAGTATAGAAAATAGTCCAACCAAGGATTCTGATGGGAGCGAGAGGCGCCACAGAGACCGATACGAAGCGGGCCCGCGGCGACGAGACACGCCGGCGGCTGCTCGAGACGGCCACTCGTCTGTTCTCGGAGCGCGGCTACGACGGCGTCTCGGTCAAAGACATCGCGACGGCAGCCGGAGTTAGCCAAGGGTCGTTGTTCTGGCACTTCGGTTCGAAGCAAGGGCTCCTGTTCCGGGTCGTTGATGCGGCGTTCGCCGAGTGGGAGCGCCAGGTGCTCGCTCCGGTCCTCGACCGTGCCGCCGGGCCGGCGAGCGTCGGCGTGATCGTCGAGGCTCACCGCAGCTTCAGCAGGCGCAATCCCGAGGTCGCCGGCCACCTGTTCTTCGCTCTGATCTCGGACGCACTCGGTACGCGGCCCCAGCTGCGCGCCGCGTACGCACGCCTGTACGAACGGTTCCGCGGATACGGACGCGAGTGGGTGCGCGATGCGGTCGCCGCCGGCGAGTGTCGGAGCGACGTCGATCCGAACGCGGTGGCGGCCGTGATCGTGGGTGCGTTGGCGGGCGTGACCGTCCAGTCGCTCATCGGTGGCGACACGATCGATTTCGACCGCGCGCACCAGGACCTCGCCGTCATCCTCGAGCGCGGACTATCCCCGGCGTCCGGCGATGGCGATCGGAAATAACGGGTGCGGTAATTCCAGGAGGAACGAATATGGCGCAGGCAGGCAGTAGAAGATCGAAGGCGGTTCTCATCACGGGATGCTCCACGGGCATCGGTCGGGC
>SPBQ01000047.1 GCA_004525875.1 Myxococcales bacterium | reverse complement strand
CCACGCTGCGCAGCCGCTCGAGCTCGACTCGGTAGACCGAGACTGGTAGCGAGGATCCAGACGCTCCGCTCACGCGGCGCCGGCAAGAACAACCGCAGGACGGAGGCCGAAATGAGAGCCGCGAAGAACACCGACCATCCGACGCCCGAGACTATCGATCGCAGACAGCTACTGATCGGCGGCGTCGCACTGGCCGTCACCTCTCTGGCCGGCGTGGCGCGCGCCGGGCAACACGACGGTCACGACGAGCATCACGAAGATCACGCGGTATCTACGGGCGGAGCGAAGAACGGCCTGCTCGTCACCGCCGCGCTCGATTGCGTCGAGGCCGGCGACATCTGCACTCAGCACTGCCTCACGCTGCTGTCGGCCGGCGACACGTCGATCGCCGCCTGCATGGCTACCGTGCAGCAGATGGTGCCCACCTGCGAAACGCTCGCCAAGCTCGCCTCCCTCGACTCCCCGCACCTGGCCGCTTACGCGCCTGTCTGTGCCGCCATCTGCAAGGACTGCGAGGCCGAGTGCCGCAAGCACGAGAAGCACCATGCCGCCTGCAAGGCGTGCGCGGAGTCGTGCGCGAAGTGCATCACGGCGTGCACCATGATCGCTGCCTGAGGGGAGGCCTGGTTCGTGTCGTTCACTCCGGCGTGTGCGGCGCGAGCATCAGCCGCCGCGCTCGGGCATGCTGCGCAGTGTCGGATGACGGATTCCGAATCCACGAACAACGAACTGATGGGACTGGCCTGGAGTCTCGGCTGGCGGATCGCCGCCGGCCTGCTCATCGGTTACTGGCTCGACGGTCGTCTCGGCACCGCGCCGTGGCTCACGCTCGGGCTCACACTGGCCGCGTTCGTCGCCGGCGTGATGCAGATCCTCAGAGTGGTCCGGCAGCAGAACACACCTGCGCCCTGACGGTCCTCCAGTTGCATCGCGGACCGTTCGCCATGCTCGAGATGCGCGTTGGGCTGCGGGGAAAGACGACGGTGCAGGTCAGAGCAGCGCACCCAGCATCCCGATCGAGTCGTTCCAGAGTCGGCGCCCGGTAGACCAGGATGCGACATCGGCCATCGTCACCTCCTTGGCCGCGGCCAGGTACTGCTCCTGTCGCTCGCACATGGCCGCCGTCAGGTCGGCATCGTGAAAAAGGATGTTATTCTCGTAGTTGAGGTCAAAGGAACGTCTGTCGATGTTCGCCGACCCGATCAACGTCATCTCGCCGTCGAGCGTGAGCGACTTGGTGTGCAGCAAACCTCCGACGTACTCGTGAATACGCACGCCGGCCGCGAGCAACTCGCGGTAGTAGCTGCGACTCGCGGCCGCCACGAACCTGGAATCATTGCGGGCCGGAAACACGATCCGGGTGTCGACGCCGCGATGGGCCGCGGTGCAGAGCGCGCTCTGCGTTGATCCGTTGGGAACGTAGTACGGAGTGGTGATCGTGAGCCGGTCGCGGGCGGCGAAGATCAGCGACTCGAAGGTCTCCGGCATCGCCGAGTAACGAACCGTAGGGCCGGTGGCGATCACCTGCGCCGTGAATCCCGCGCGCGGCGCGCGGATCGGTAGTGTCAGCAGGTGCACGACGTCCTCGTCTGCGTAGGTCATCCAGTCACTCACGAACACGTGCTGGTTCTGGCGCGCGATCGGCCCTTCGAATCGCATCACGGCATCGACCCATGGGGCATACTTCGCCTTGACCCGGAATTCCGGGTCGGCGCAGTTCTGGCTGCCGCAGTAGGTGATCGTATCGTCGATCACCACGATCTTGCGATGGTTTCGTAGATCGAGCCTCCCATGCGACGGGCCGCGCAGGACGCTTCCGACGTGAAGCGCCACCGCGAGGTGCACACCCGACTCGCCCATCTCCTTCCAGTGCGACGAGGACACCATAGCTCGCGAGCCCAGACCATCGGCGATCGCCCGGCACGTCACCCCGCGTGCAGCGGCGCGCTTCAAAGCCTCGACGAGCTTCAGGCCGCTGCCGTCTGCGAGCCAGATGTAGGTAGCCAGGTGAACATGATCCTCCGCTGCATCGATGTCGGCGACCATCGCCTCGATCGTGGCGTTCGAGTCGGCCAGCAGCCGTGCCGAGTTCCCTCCCACCGGAGCGAAGCCGTTGATGGTCTCGCCGAGCCGGAACAGCGGCGCGCAGCGCTCGGGAATCTCGGGCTGCAGACGGGTCTCCTCCGCGGCCGACGCCCGTGCTAGAGGCGGCATCGCCGCGAGTACCTGACCGGCACGCTTGTTCAGACGGCGGCCGATGCTCGTCTCGCCGAACAGCAGGTAGGCGAGGATCCCGGCAATCGGGACGCCCGCGATGACGACCACCCACGCGATGCGGGCGGCCGGCTCCCGGTGAGGGCGCAGGATCGCCCGTGCGATGAACGCGAGCTCGAGGATCAGCAGGCCGAGATAGATCACTGTGTTCATGGTTCTGGTTTCGCCGTGCGGCTGAAGCCCGCTGCTCATCCGCTATCGCAGGCGAGGATCTGAGCAAACTACTTGACCGTGCCTGAAGCATAGGCAACCGGTGGACCGATGAACGTACTCCTCGAGCTCGCCGCCTGGCTTCCCGCGTTGATCTTTCCGACGGCCACCTACACCCAGCTGCACACGGCCCTGCGCGCAACCGATCGCTCGGCCATCAGTGTGACGACCTGGGCGATGTTCGGCCTGGCCAATCTCGGCGCGCTCGTTCTCGCACGACCGGAAAGCACGATCGCATGGCTGCAGGCGGGCATCGGCTTCGGGCTGACGGCCGTGCTCGACCTCGCCATCGTGGCCATCGTCGCCCTCGCCACGTACGGATCGCGCCCGACCGCGCCCTGATCTCCGGCAGAAAACACCTGTTGAATGTCATTGCGGCCAGTACGGATGGCGCCTATCATCGCGTCCGTCAATCGGCCGTGAACGCCGCCATAAGGAGAGCTCCATGCAAATCGCATTTCTCGTGTACGAGGGGATGACCACCCTCGACCTCATCGGCCCCTATGAAGTCCTCAACGGCATCCCGGGTGCCGACGTCCGCTTCGTCGCCAAGAAGACCGGCGAGCTCCGGGTCGACTCCAAGGCGTTCGGCATCGTCGTCGATCATGCGCTCGCCGACGTCCCCCGCCCCGACGTGTTCGTCGTGCCCGGCGGCCTCGAGGGCACCTTCAAGGCAGCCGGCGACGAGGAGATTCTTGGTTGGGTCCGCGAGGCGCATGCGCACTCGCAGTTCACGACTTCGGTGTGCACGGGATCGCTCATCCTCGGCGCCGCCGGTGTCCTCGAGGGCAAGAACGCGACCACGCACTGGGCCGCCGTGCCGATGCTCGAGCAGTACGGGTGCAGCTACAGCCCGGCCCGCGTGGTCGAGGACGGCAAGGTGATCACGGCGGCCGGCGTTTCGTCGGGAATCGACATGGGTCTCACGCTCGCTGCGCGCCTCACCGACGACGACACGGCGCGAGCCATCCAGCTCGGCATCGAGTACGACCCCCAGCCGCCATTCGACGCCGGCTCACCCGAGAAGGCCGGTCAGCAGATCGTCGACCTGGCCATGGCGGCACTCAGCGCGCAGATGTAGGCGCCACGCGCCCTAACTCCATGCCGTGCCGGTGATCCGTCGGTAGGCCTCGCGATATTTCTCGGCCGTCTTCTCGACGATCTCCTCGGGCATCGGCGGCGCGGGCGGCGTCTTGTCCCAGCCGGTGGTCTCGAGCCAGTCGCGCACGAACTGCTTGTCGAAGCTCGGCGGGCTGATACCCGTGCGGTACTCGTCGGCCGGCCAGAAGCGGCTGCTGTCGGGCGTGAGCACCTCGTCGATCAAGATGAGCTCGTAGTCGAGCATGCCGAACTCGAACTTCGTATCGGCGAGGATAATGCCTCGGGCGGCCGCGTGCTTCGCGCCCTCCGAATACAGACGGATCGAGATCTCGCCAACGCGCTCGGCGATGTCGCGGCCGACGATCTCGGCGGCGCGTTCGGGGCTGATGTTCTCGTCGTGCAGACCCAGCTCGGCCTTGGTCGACGGCGTGAACAGCGGCTCGGGCAGCCGCTCGGCCTGGGCCAGACCCGAGGGCAGCGCGATGTCGCAGACGGTGCCGTGCTCCCGGTACTCCTTCCAGCCCGAGCCGGCCAGGTAACCGCGCACGATGGACTCGATCTCGAGCGGCCGCGCTTTCCTGACGACCACGGCGCGGCGATCGAGCCGAGCCAGCGAGTCTGCATCGGTGATGAAGTCGGCCGGCGCCTTACCGGACAGGTGGTTCGGCGTGAGGTCCTTGAACCGGTCGAACCAGAAGTTGCTGATCTGCGTCAGGATCGCGCCCTTGTCGGGAATGGGCTTGTCGAGCACGACGTCGAACGCGGAGATGCGGTCGGTGACGACCAGCATCAGGTGCTCGTCGTCGATCTCGTAGATGTCCCGCACCTTCCCGCGGTTGAGCAGGCGCGCTCCCTTGATGTCGGTTTTCAGCAGTCCTGACACGGCTCCTCCGGAAGCGGGACGATTCCGCAATCCGCGCGACTTTTCCACCGCCATGCGACGCCGAGCGCAGAGCACCCACCGGCTTCCTTGACGGACCCGAAAAATGCTTGTACATACAAGCGCCATGGCGACGCCCGACGCTCCACCCCGCACGCAGGACGATCTCGGACTCGACCCCGCTCGCCTGCTCGCGCCCTGCGCTTGTTTCAACGCACGCAGCGCGGCCCGTGCCGTCACCTCCTTGTACGACAAGACGCTGGAACCGACCGGGCTGAAGATCACCCAGTTCGCGATCCTCGCAGTCATTCGCATGCATGGCGCCGTCACCATGCAGCAGCTCGCAGCCGAGCTCGGGCTGGACCCGAGCACGATGTCGCGAACGCTGCGTCCGCTGGAGAGCCAGGATCTCGTGCGCACCGAGCCCGGCGCCGACCGGCGCGTGAAGGAGCTCGTGCTGACGGGGCCTGGGCAGCGCCAGTTCCGCGAGTGCCAGCGGCTCTGGCAGCAAGCTCAGGACCGGCTCCACGATCTCATCGGTGATGAAGTGTTCCAGCGTCTCGTCGGCGATCTCGCGACCGTGACTTCCCGCATCACTGGAGAAGCCCAAGGCGAGGACGAGAGCAGGGTCCGTACCGACTAAGCTTGTAGGCGCAACCACCAGGCCCGGGCGAAAGCCCGGCGAGTTCCGGCCCGAGGCCGGGGGAGCAAGTCCATGATCGCAACACGCGAAGTCGATCCTTCCGTCTCCAAGACACCGATCGCGCTGGACGGAGAGAACCTTCCGACGGTTTGCGTGCTGTGCAGCCACAACTGCGGCATCCGCGTCGACGTGGCCGACGGCAAGATCACGGCGATCAGCGCCGACCACGAGAACCCGATCACGCACGGATACATCTGTAACAAGGCCGTGACGTGCGACAAGTACGCGCACCACGACCAACGCGTCGAGTACCCCATGCGGCGCCGCTCCGACGGCACCTTCGAGCGCATCGACTGGGACACGGCGATCAGCGAGATCAGCGCGAAGATGAAGGCCATCCGCGACGAGCACGGCGGACGCTCGCTGGCCGTGTGCGGCGGCGGCGGTCAGGCCAACCACCTCGACATCCCCTTCTTGCAGATGTGGATGCAGGCCATCGGCACGAAGCGGCTGTTCAACGCCTACGCGCAGGAGAAGACGCAGCACCATCTCGTCGATCACTGGATGTTCGACGCGGCGTCTACACTGTTCCTGCACCCCGACATGATGAACGCGACCTACTTGCTGGTGATGGGCACCAACCCCCGCATCAGCAACCGCGGTCACAACGCGACCGAGACGTTCAAGGCCCTCGGCAAGCAGGAGGGGCGCAAGGTCGTGGTCGCCGATCCGCGTGAGACCGAGACGACGCGCGGCGCCGACACCCACCTGCGCGTCCGGCCCGGCGGAGACGCGTACGTGCTGATGGGGATCGCGGCGTCCATCGTGCAGAACGAGCTGTATGACGCCGAGTTCGTCGGGGCACACACCGAGGGCATGAACGAGCTGCGAGACATCCTCGGGCGCACCAACATCGACGAGATGGGAGAGCGTGCGGGGCTCGACGGCGCGACGCTCCACGAGGTTGCCCGCGAGCTGGCCGAGGCCGACGGCGCAGCGATCATGTTCGACCTAGGCGTCGAGCAGACGCCGTTCTCGACGCTGGTTTCCTATCTGATCCGCATGATCCTCACGCTCACCAACAATGTCGGCCGCGACGGCGGCAACGTGTGGCTGGAGCTGATCGTCCCGCCGACACTCAGCTCGCACCGGTTCGACGAGCCCGAACGTGCGCTGGCCTCCGGCATCCCGGCCGTGCACGCACTCGGCGCCGGCATGTTCTCACCGTCGCTGCTCCCCGAGGAGGTCCTGATCGATCACCCCGAGCGCATCCGCGCACTGATGGTCGAGGGCTCCAATCCGCTGCTGTCGTTCTCCGACTCGAACGCGTGGCGCGCAGCGATCGACAAGCTCGACATCCTCGTGGCCGTAGATCCGGCGTTCAGCGAGACCGCGCAGCTCGCCGACTACGTCCTGCCGCCGCCGTGCGGCTACGAGAAGTGGGAGATGGCGACGTTCCCGAAGGGGCATCCGGGAGTGATGACGCAGGTTCGTCCGCCCGTGATCCCCGGACCCGCCGAGGCGCGCCCCGAAGCCGAGATCTACGCCCGGATCTGCGAGACCATGAGGGTCGTCGAGCCCCTGCCGGCCGAGCTCGAGGAGACAGCGCGGCCCGAGACGCCCGAAGCTCGCGCCGCGTTCATGATGCAGGCAATGGGCATGCTCGGCGATGTCGCCGCCCGCGGCATCAACGGTGAGGCGCAGCTCACGTACTGGGCGTACCGGGGGCTCGGACACCATTTTCCGGCGCCGAACCTGGTCGCGATCTGGGCGATCATGGTGCGCAACGCGCTCGAACGCACCGAGTACGTGCTCGCGACGCTCGGCCCCGAATGGACCGGCAAGAATCCGTTCGAGCTGGGCGAGGAGCTGATGCGCCGCGTGCTCGCGCACCCGGAGGGCGTCGAGATCGCAAACGTCGCGGCCAAGGACAACCTGTTCGACAACATCGGATTCGAGGACAAGCACATACGCGTCGCGCCCGCCCCCATGCTCGGCGAGATGGAGCGCCTGCTCGAGACGACCCTCGAGACGGACGACGACTATCCGTTCATCCTAGCCAGCGGCCTGCGCACGCGCTGGACGGCGAACACGATCCAGCGCACGCCGGAGTGGCGCAAGGGCAACGGTCCGCACTGTGAGCTGAACCTCGCTCCCGACGACGCATCGGCACTGGGACGGAGCAAGGGCGACGCCGTGCGCATCGAGAACAATCGCGGGTCCTTCGACCTGACGGTGGCAGTCGACAAGAAGCTCATGTCGGGCCACTGCTGGATGCCGAACGGCTTCGGCGTGCAGTACGGCACGGACGTCAACGGATCGCGGGTGATCCAGGGCGCGAACCTGAACGAGATCACCGATGCGGCCGACCGCGACCCGTTCACCGGCTGCCCGCACCACCGCTACGTGCGCGTCAAGCTCACGCCGGTGGGCAAGGCGGAGGCCGCGGCGTAGCGCTCACCCGAGCGGCCGGACGACGCCCGAGCGGTGTTCGGGCACCGACCGGCCGTGGCACACGCCCCTCCCGACGGTGCACGCGAGAAGCCGGGAGGGCGCTCGCGTCAAGCCACTGCGGGGGCGGGTTCCGGAGCCACATCCGCAGTCGAATCGGGTTGAAGCGATAGGCTTCGGTATGGAAAATGGGATGGTAGTGGTGCGGGGTCGACTCACAGTCCTGGTGCTCGCGATCGGCTTGCTGGCGGCTCAGACCGCCTTGGCGAGCGACGCCTACAGCCACCCCTCCGGTACCCTCCCCGACTCGACGGTCTACGGCGAGGACGTCCACAACGCCTCCGCGCTGTCTGCGCCCGGGCAGTTCGCGCCTCGGCTTCTCGGGTCATCGTGGCAAGACCTCGCAGCGCCCATCGCGGTCGTGTCGGTTCCGCTACTTCGCGTCCCTGTTTTCCTGGCCAACTGCACACTCATTCTCTGACCCCGGACGGTAGCGAGGGTTGAGCTGCGAGCTCGGCGAAACAGCGACCGCCGGTTCGCCGAGGACCGGGCCGCTGCATCCGGATGCCATCCTGCAACTGCCATCAACGCGTGCGAGCGTCGCGCAGGAACGCGGAAAAACTCGAAGAGGAGAACGAAATGTCACTCGAAATTACATCCAGAACACACCGGTCCCGCACCGAGCGCGGCTTCACCTTGGTCGAGCTCGCGATCGTCATCGTCATCATAGGAGTGCTGGCGTCATTCGGCGTGCCGCGCTTCCGCGACGCTGTCGAGCGCTCCAAGGCCGGCGAATCGATCAACTATCTGTCCGCCATCCGCTCCTCCCAGGAGACCTATGCATCGCGCGAGGGAACCTATGCGAGTGATCTCTCGCTGCTCGACATCACCATTCCGCCGCTCAAGTACTTCACCGTCGGCACCGTCTCGCCCGGTCTGACCGGCGACCTGGAAGACTCCTGGTCGCTCACACTGACGAGAGTCGGGGCCTCGGCCGGATACGGACCGTACACGGTGACCTTTACCGAACAGGGCTACGACCCGCTCGATAGCACCATCGACGGGCTACCCCAGATCAATCCGATCGGCGGGATCGGGGCGTCGACTTGATGCGGGGGCCTCGCAACGAGTGTATGGACGATCGAGGCGAAGGCGTCGGACTCTGAAGCGCGCTAGCTTCGCGGCCACGCGGGCCGGTGAGCCTGATCTGCTCGAGCACGCGCTCCAGCTCTTCGTCGAGATGCTCATGCGCAACGACCTTCCCGATGAGTCCCATCGCCTCCGCCTCGGCGGCGCCGAACCTCACGCCGGTGAAGGCGAGGTACTTCGCTTTACATCGCTGAACATCACGAGGTTCAGACCGCCCGCGTGGCACAGCCCGTTGACTGCGGCGACGACGACCTTGCGACACTGCTCGAAGTGGCGGAAAGGGAAGTGCTCGGTGGGATCGAGCTCGGCGTCGTCGGCGTCGATGATAGCAGCACGCTTGAGCCCGCGGTACATGCCCTGCGTCAACGCGTTGCGCTTCTCGGCACGGTCGATGCGCACGTGAAGGACGCGGTCCTTCTTGCCCGCCACTAGGAACTTCGTACCGAGATCGACGGTTTCCATCATGCCTCCAGGCCGTAGAGCCGCGCGGCCGTGCCGTGCAGAACCTTCTCGACCGTCTCCTCCAGCACGCCGGCCAGCACCGACGCCGCATACTCGGCGGGGTGAACCGCGCTGGAGGCGGGCCCCGGGGCCATCGAGGTCGGATGCGGGAAGTCGGTCTCGAACATCACGTTGTCCGGATAGAGCTCGAGCGTCTGGGCCAGCGTGGCCGACTCGAACCAGAAGCAGCCTTAGATCTGACGCTTGAAGTACTCGCTCGGCAACAGGTCGTAGTCCGGGTGCTCCGCGCCGACGGCGCCGTTCTTCCACTGCCAGTCGAAGGCTTCGAGCACGAACGGGAGCCAGCTCGCACCACTCTCGACCGAGACGAACGAGAGCTTCGGGAAACGGTGGCAAATCCCACCGAACGTGAGATCGGCGATGGTCTGCGCGTTCTCGAGGAAGTAGAGCGCCGAGGAACGCGCGAAGTGGGTGCGCAGGCCGATGCCGGCCTTGTCGTCGAGCACGTCGCTGACATCACCCGCCCCCACATGGAAGCTGATCGGCATGCCCGCCTCCTCGGCGGCCGCCCACAGCGGATCCCAGTGACGCTCGCCGAGCATCGGCAGATCGAACGCACCGGGCCTGCTGCACATCAACACTGAACGGTGGCCGAGCCCGGCGCAGCGCTGGAGCTCGGTGACCGCTGCCTCGACGTCCCAGAACGGCGTGGCCATGACGGGGATCAGTCGGTCGGGATCGGCCGATGCCCAGGCGACAAGGAAGTCGTTGTAGGCACGGACGCAGTCGAGCATGAGCTCGGGCTCGCCGAGCTTGAGGAAGCCGGCCGATCCAAAGCCGGCGACGTTGGGGTAGAGCACCTGGGCGTGGAT
>SPBQ01000449.1 GCA_004525875.1 Myxococcales bacterium | reverse complement strand
TCGTCCTTGTAGTGGAACGCGACCTGGCCGGCCACGTAGATTCCACCCGACGCCACCAGACCGACACGCGCCTCGGCGAGCGGCCGTCGCAGCGGCTGCCAGGGCGGCGGATCGCTGTTCCGAACCCAAGCGTACTCGCCATGGCCGAGCCGCTCGTACTTCCTCGCGATGCGCGAGATGTAGCGGACGGGTTCGCTCACGGCGCCGTCACATCACGGATCGAGGTAGTACCCGCCGAGCAGGATGAACATCTCATCCGCGGTCGTGAAACCGCCCACGACCGGGCACGCATCGCACAGGCCGTCGCCCGCACCCGGCGTGCTGTCGCAGAACGAGTCGCTGCCACCGCAGAGCTGGCCCTTGTTCGGCCCGGCCATGCAGGCCCGGACCCCGACCGCGCAGCTCGAGCCCACCGGGTCGGACGCTTGCTTGACCGCCGGGCTACCCGGCCCGGACCCGTGGTCGTAACGGGAGCAGTAGCGGAAGCGCCGGTCGTTCGCCGACAGGTTCCCAAAATGGACGGGTGGATCGAACACGAGTCGCTCGGGATCGGAATACTCGGTGCTCACGTAGATGAGCCGATTCGCGGCGCCCGGCGGGCAGGAAGCCGCGCTCGAGCACGTCCCGTTCGGCGGCTCATAGATACGGAACTCGACGCCAAAGCGATGCGTGTGGGAGCTCAAATCGAACAGATTGGAGTTGCTCGGAATCGTGTGGTTCCAGCAGTACTCGCGCTGCTCGAAGGGCGGTACGTTCTGCGTGAAGATCTGATTTATGTTGAAGACGCGCTGGACGAGCGCGACCTGGTCATCGACTCCCGCGAAGTCGAGATTCAGATACTGGCTCATCGTGGTGTCAGCCGTCGTCGTGTTGAACGCATGCGAGTTCCACTGGATGATGCCCGCCATCGGCGCCACGGCGTAGACGCCGTCGGCGAATTCCTGATCGTAGTAGGCCTGCTGCGACCCGCTCAGCGGGGACGTATTCTGAGCATTGTTGTCGGGCGGACCGTAGCCGATGCATGCGATCGACTTCACGATCCTACCGCTACAGTCCGGTGCATAGCCCGTAGCGGGGTCGACGACCGTAGGATCGCAGCTCTGGCCTTCGAGCGGATTGCTCTGATCCTGGAACTTGAGCGTCCACGGACCCCAGCCGGGGTCGGTCGTGTCGTACTGACCGGTGTACAGATCGATGATGCTGTGGTGCGACTGCGGGTCCTGCGACAAGGCCTGGCGGTGGTACAGGAAACACTCGCCGCTGGGATTATTCTCTATGCCGAGCGTGCAGGAAATCTTGGCCTCCTCGGGCACGAGATCGGTCTGCGTCAGGTCGTAATAGGTCGCCATGCAGATCTCGTTCTCGGTCTGCGAGAACAGCGGCCACGGCGTCATGCGGAACTGGACACCCACACCGGCGCCAGGCGGATCGGGAATCGGGATCGTCAGGGGATCGGGATCGGGCAGACAGGTGGCCAGCAGTGAGGCCGTGCCCGCGACCACGAGATCCTCGGGCGCGCCGCCGTTGATCCAGCGCTCGACCGCCTCGAGATGCGCGGGCGTCAGCGCGCCGCCGGTCGGCATCGGTGAACCGCCGAAAGCCGGGATCCCAGCGAACGTGCCGGCATGGAGCCGATCGTAGAGCACGCTGGTGTCCTGATCACCGGGCTTCACACGCTCGTAGAGCGGGTTGCCCTGCGACGGTACGCCGACGAGATTTGCGTACGAGTTCGCGGCCGTCAGGTCGAGGCCGTTCTGCGGCGCGACCGCGCCGTGGCACAGTGAGTTGGTGCAGCCGTAGCCCTCGAAGATGATCTGCTGGATGGCCTCGAACGTCGACGCGTACTCGGTGGTGTCGCAGGAGAGGATCGTGCAGTCGTTCGCGCAGTCATCGTTCTCGTTGAGGTTGCCATCGTCACAGCTCTCACCGAGCTCGGTGATACCGTTGCCACAGATCTGCGAGGGGCAACCGGAGACGGGACGCGGCGCGCCCTTGGCCTGAAAGAGGCCGCCGTCGTTCTTCTTGGATTCGCCGACGAACTCGGTGCAGTACCACTCGTCGTCGATCATGAAGTGCACCCAGAGCGAATCCTGGGCACCGACGAGCTGCATGGCGAGATTGTCGCCGCGCGCGATGATCTTGATGTTCCCGCCAGCGGAGGAGGCCTTGAGCTGGGCCGTCTTGACGCCGCCGGCTGAGTAGCTTTTGTCGGAGTACTTGAAGCCCTTGGTGCCTCGCGAACTCCACATGCTGTTGTTGAGCTGGATCAGCGGCGTGCGGCCGGCGTTCTGGCCGTTCGCACCCATCCAGCGGATGAGCAGCGCGGTGGGCTCGGTCACCGGATCGTGGAAGGCAAAGGAGACGTCCGTCTGCTTCTCACTCTTGAAGACCAGCTTGTTCTTCTCGAGTCCCTTGGAGGTGTCGATCTTGATCGACTTGCCGCCGAGCCCGATGGCTTCCTCGTGGGCTCCAGCGTCGCGAGGCGCGAGCGCGAGGGTGGCAACGAGTGAGACGACGAGAGTGGCAATGATCCGGTTCATGTAGGGGTCCCCATCCGTGCGGATGCCTGTGGCCGGCCCCTTGGGTCGGCGAGTCGGCTGAGCGTGACTCAGTGCTGGCAGTCCGCCGGTTACTCCACGGTTAGCCAGGGTGTCTACTTTCTTGACCGCCGTCGGGGGGTTAAGTCAACTCTTTATGTCCCGCGTCACGCTCGGTGCGCTCGGATCCTCGTTGTCGATCACGACGGTCGCTCTCTCCTGCCGGCGATATCGCTCGACGTACAGGCGCTGACCGGGAATATAGCGGCGCGTGTAGCGCAAGTGCTCGGGATCGCCCCCCCCCCGTGGGTGTCGCGTTCGAGGCCGCGCGCGAGGACTGCCTCCCCCCTAACGACGAGGAAGATCGAGAAATCCCAGGCCGCGGCGAGCTCGTCGCGCAGGTGCAACACGCCCTCGAAGATCAGTAC
>SPBQ01000300.1 GCA_004525875.1 Myxococcales bacterium | reverse complement strand
TCGCCTTTCCCGGCGTGCGCGGCAGCCGCGGCTGGCGCCAGACGAATGCAGGCAAAGGATGGCGCTATCGCGACCGCACGTCCGCCCCGATCGCCGGTATCGCGAAGATCGTCATCAAGGATGTCAGTCGGAAGTATCCCGGCAACCTCCAGATCCTCGTGACCGCACGGAAAGGGATTTTCCCCGTCGTGACGAGCGACATGCCGATCAAGGCCTCGATCACACTGGGGGGTTCGGTGTCGGCTCTCCTGGACCGCTGCGGCGAGACCGCCTTCGAGCCGCCTGACTGTAGCTTCAATCGCTCCGGCAGCGCCCTTCGATGCCCCAGCGGTCGCTGACCTGATCGCCGATCATCGACAGCCCGCCGTGCCGCATCAGGTGACGCAGCGGATGCGTGGTGGGTGACGAAATCCACCAAGAGACAACAGCATAAAGTTCGGAAGGTGCCGCTGTCCAGGCGGTACACTCTCAGTACTCTCGTACCATCTGCGCCATTCGCCGGCCCCGCGGCCGCTGCGACTGCCAGAATGGGCGACCTGTATATGGGCGCACTGTCGACATCGGTTCTTCTCGTGACGCCGAACGATCGCGAGCGGTTCACTTGCCGCAACTGGCTGCGCGAGGAAGGCATTGACGTGATCGAGGCCAGCACGGCCACGGAAGCGCTCGACTGCCATCAGCGAGCGGCTATCCCGCTAACGATCAGCGACGTCCGCCTACCCGAATTCGACGGCATCGAGCTCCTGCACCGCATCCGCAAGCTGAACTCGGACGCGGAGGTTGCGCTACTCGCCGACAGTCAGACGGTGGAGTACACGGTCGCCGCGATGAAGGCCGGTGCGCTCGATTTCCTGCCGAAACCGATCGAGCGACCGCGTCTGCTCAATGTGGCGCTATCCGCCGTACGGCAGCGCGTGTCGGCCAATGACCTCGCCCAGCGGCGCGAGCACCTCTACCGGACCTACGACTTCGAAGGCGTGGTGGCCCATTCCGACGCCATGCTGCGTGTGCTCGACCTGGCCGGTCAGGTCGCTCCGCTCAACTGCACGGTACTGATCACGGGGCCGAGCGGCGCCGGCAAAGAGGTCATCTCGCGCACGATCCACCGCAACAGTTCGCGAGCAGAGAAGGCCTTCGTATCGATCAACTGCGCTGCGATCCCGGACACCCTGCTCGAGAGCGAGCTGTTCGGCTATCAGCGCGGAGCATTCACGGGCGCGAACCAGAACAAGATCGGTCTGATCGAGAGCGCCGGCGGCGGCACCGTGTTCCTCGACGAGATCGCCGAGATCGCCCCCGCGGTGCAGGCCAAGCTCCTGCACTTCCTCCAGCATCGAACGTTCTGCCCGGTCGGCTCGGTGCGCACCAAGCATGTTGACGTCCGCATCATCTCCGCCACCAACGCCTCGCTCGAGGAGGGGGTCAAGGACGGCACGTTCCGCGAGGACCTGTACTACCGGCTCTGCGTGTTCCCCCTACACATCCCCCCGCTGAGCCAGCGCGTCGACGACATCATCCCGCTCGCACAGCACTTCCTCAAGGGCCTCGAGGGCCAGGTGGGAAAGGCCGTGCCCGGACTGTCCCGTGAGGTCATACGTTACCTGCGCAGCCGACCGTGGCGGAGCAACGTCCGCGAGCTCGAGAATGCCGTGGAACGGTCCGTGATCGTGAGCAACGGCAACCTGCTCACGTCCAACGACTTCCGGCTGCTCGAGGGCGCCGGCGTGGAGCAGCCGACCGTGATCCCCGCGGCCGGCATCTGGACGCTCCCCGAGGACGGGCTCGACATCGAGGCCCTGGTTCGCACGCTCACCGTCCAGGCGCTCGAGCGCACCGACTTCCGCGTGAGCGCGGCGGCCCGCTTGCTCGGAGTGAGCCGCGCGACCCTGCGCTACCGGATCAAGAAGTACGGTCTCGACCAGCACGCGATTTGATCATACGAGCCACGACCGCCGGTCGCGGCATTTGATCCCGTCCTCCACTCCATTTCTCCTCGCATTCGCCCGAGCAGCTGCTCGCGCATCGACACAGGCATCTGCCTCATCGCAGCGCCACCGCGCCGTTCACGCTCACACCAGATCGCACTCGGCCCTTCTCCGCTGTCGAACCGAGCTCCGCCTACCCGCTTGCGCCGGCGTTCGGCGCGAATCGAGGGCTTTAGCGCGCGTTCTCTGCATGGCCGCTTGATCATTTCGTCCTGCGGCCTTTCGGTCGGCTCAATTCATCCACACCGTCGCGCGCGGCGCAGTCGTTCAACTATCTGTTTTTGTGCGGATTTCGGTCCCGATCTCGGATGGTTCGCGGCTTGCAAACCAAGGCGAGCCACGCGCGGCTGCGCTGCGGGCGGCAACGAAGGATCCCAAGGCGACCGAGACCCATGAGCCAGAACGCGACAGAGGCGACGCTCGGCAGGCTGCTCTGCGACGACGAGTTCCGACGCGAGTTCTTCCAGGACACGCAGGCGGCCATTCACCGCTCGGGCATGGATCTGAGCGTCGTCGAGTTGCGCAGCCTCATCGGGATCAGCCGCAGCACCATCGAGAAGCTCGCGAGCGGTCTCGACGATCGGATCCGACGTGCCGGCGGTGATTTCTGAGATCGGCGCACGGCGGACCGTCTCGCACCGCGACGCCGCGTCGGTCCCGCGATCGCCACACGCACCGGAAGGCAGAGGCTGCAACGAGCCTCAGAGACAGGCGCCGCGGGGCGAACCTATACGAACCATGGATAGAGGTACCAGAACAATGGCTCACATCGGCATGATCACGAGCAACACGATGAGGCACGCGCTCATCGCCCTCATCGTCGCGACGGCGACCGGCTGCACGACCGCGATGTACCAGGTGAAGGCCGAGCCGGCCCCGATCGAGATCACCGTCAAGGCATCGCCGACGACCATGCCGGGCGAGTACCAGCTCCAGGTCGACGATCTCCTCACCGTCCGCTTCTACCGCAATCCGGAGCTCGATCAGGATGTGCGCGTCCGTCCCGACGGCAAGATTTCGCTACCCTACGTTGACGACGTCAACGCGCTCGGTCTGACCCCTAACCAGCTCGACGCCAATCTGACGGCCGCCTACACCGGCGAGCTCGCCACGCCCGACGTCACGGTCATCGTCGTCGAGTTCGGCGCCCAGCGCGTCTTCGTCGGCGGAATGGTCGAGGCGGAAGGGCTGATCGAGCTGCGCGGCGAGATGACCGTCGTCCAGGCGATCAGGGCCGCGGGCGGCTTCAACCGCTGGGCGCGCCGCGACCAGATCGTTCTCATGCGCCGCGACGCCGTCGGCAACGTGACCGCCTACGCGCTCGACCTTCGTGACATCGAGAACGGCAAGAACCCCGAGCAAGACGTCATGCTCCACCCCAACGACATCATCAACGTGCCGCGCTCGGCAATCGCCAACGTCAACCTCTGGATCGACCAGTACATCCGCGAGAACCTGCCGGTCAACCCCAGCACCATCACCGCCATCGCCGGATTCTAGGAAGCGACCATGAATGAGCTCCCCAAGAACCTATCGCTCTCGGCCGAGGCCGAGATCCGCTGGCGCGAGATCATCGCGACGCTCTACCGGCAGCGCCGACTCATCGCCACGGTCACGGTCGTCGGCACCGTCACGGTCGCCGCGCTCACCTGGATGCAGCCACCGGTCTACAGCGCGAAGGCCACGATCATGGTACGAGCTCAGCGCGCACGCTCGGTGGTCACCTCCGCCGAGGAACGGCCTCAGGTCGATCGCATGTCGGATCAGGAGGTGACCGCGGTCGCCACCCTGCTGCGAAGTCAGTCGCTGGTGCGCGAGGTGCTAGAGCCGCACCACGCGGCTCTAGACGCGGACGAGCCCGAGCCCACGCTGGCGATGAGGGTGAAGGACGTAGCCACACTTCCGCTACGCGCTCCGGGTATGGCCTACCGCAAGCTTCACCAGCTACCCGAGACCAGTCCGTTCGAGAGCTGGGTGCGCAAGACCTCCGCCAGGATCGAGGTCACGCCGATCAAGAGATCGAACCTGATCCAGGTTTCCTACAGCAGCCGCGACCCGGTGTGGGCCGCCAGCTTCGTCAACGACCTGATGCAGCTCTATATCACTCGCTACGCGCGGATGGAGGAGATGGCGGGCGGCGAGGACTTCTTCCGCAACCAGCGCAACATCCTCGACCGTCGGGTCGAGGATGCGCAGGCCGCGCTCGGTGCGTTCCGCGAG
>SPBQ01000064.1 GCA_004525875.1 Myxococcales bacterium | reverse complement strand
GCCCTGTGCAGAACACTCTGCAGGTGCTTCTGCGCGACGTCGACCGTCCTCGCCACGAAGCTCGCACCGGCCCCGAGCGCGAGCGCGGCTGCGTCGAAGGGGGAGTCAACCACGCCCTGCGGGCTCGACTTCGTGATCTGCCCCATGCGTGAGGTCGGCGAGTACTGCCCCTTGGTCAAGCCGTAGATCTCGTTATTGAAGAGCAGGATGTTCACATCCAGATTGCGACGTAACAGGTGAATCAAGTGATTGCCGCCGATACTGAGGCCGTCGCCGTCTCCCGTCACGATCCACACCGACAGGTCCGGACGCGCCACCTTGAGACCGGTGGCCAAGGCTGGCGCGCGACCGTGGATGCCGTGGAAACCGTAGGTGTTCATGTAGTACGGGAACCGGCTCGAGCAGCCGATGCCGGACACGAAGACGATGTTCTCTCGCGGGACACCGAGCTCCGGCATCACCTTCTGAACCTGCGCGAGGATGGCATAGTCGCCGCAGCCGGGACACCAGCGCACGTCCTGGTCGCTGACGAAGTCCTTGCGCGTGACCTTCTTCGCTTCCACGGCCTGACTCACTTGTTTTCCTCCACGAGGTTGCGGATGCGCGCCGCGAGCTGCTCCACCTTGAATGGCTGGCCGCACACCTGGCTTATGGGGCGCGCATCGACCAGGAATCGGTCACGGAGGATGCGGACGAGCTGACCCAAGTTGAGCTCCGGAACGACGACGTTGTCATAGCGCTCGAAGATCTCCGACAGCCCTCGCGGCAATGGATTGAGCCATCGAAGATGCAGGTGGCCGATCTTCATCCCTTCGGCCGCGAGGCGCGCCGTGGCCTCCACGATCGATCCGTAGGTTGATCCCCAGCCGACGACCAGGACCTCACCACTATCGGCGCCATTGATCTCCGGCGCGTCGAGATCGTCAGCGATTCGCTCGATCTTGCTGGCTCGCACCTGCGTCATACGCTCGTGGTTGGTCGCCTGGTAACTGATGTTGCCGCTATCGTAGTCCTTCTCCAGCCCGCCGATGCGATGCTCGAGTCCCGGTGTCCCCGGCACGACCCACGGGCGCGAGAGCGTATCCTCGTCGCGCAGGTACGGATGGAACCCGACATCGTTCGTCCAGAACCTCGCGGGGATCTCATCGAGCTCCGAGAACTTGGGGGAGCTCCACGGCTTGGACCCGTTGGCGAGGTAGCCGTCGGACAACAAGAGTACCGGCGTCATGTACTTGATGGCCACGCGCACGGCCTCGAACGCGACCTCGAAGCAGTCGGTCGGGGTACTGGCAGCGAGCACCGCCATCGGGCACTCGCCGTGCCGGCCGTACATGGCCTGCAGGAGGTCGGACTGCTCGGTCTTCGTAGGCAAGCCCGTGCTCGGTCCGCCGCGCTGGATGGTCACGCAGATCAGCGGAAGCTCAACCATGACGGCCAGCCCAAGTGTCTCACCCTTGAGCGACACACCCGGCCCGGACGTGCCGGTCACCGCGAGCGCGCCGCCGAACGAAGCGCCGAGAGCCGCGCCCACCGCGGCGATCTCGTCCTCCGCCTGGAACGTCACGACGCCGAACTCCTTGTGACCGGCGAGCTCGTGAAGGATATCGCTGGCCGGAGTGATCGGATAGGAGCCGTAGAAGAGTTTCTTGTCGGCCTTCGCCGCCCCAGCCATCAAGCCGTAGGCCAGTGCCTTGTTGCCGGTGATATTCGTGTACGTGCCGGGCTCGATCTCGGCCGGCGACACCCGGTAGCTCGACGCGAAAATCTCGGTCGTCTCGCCGTAGTTCCAGCCTGTACGGAAAGCGCGCGTGTTCGCCTCGACGAGCGCCTCCGCCTTGCCGAACTTCTGCTTGATCCACTCAAGCGTCGAGTCGATCGGCCGATTGTAGAGCCACGAGCAAAGGCCGAGCGCGAAGAAATTCTTGCAGCGGACAACCGTCTTATTCGGGAGGTTGAAATCGGCCAGCGCCTGCTGGGTGAGCTGCGTGATGCTCACGGGGAAGACCCGCACGCGTTGCGCCAGTGCCGCGTCCGCAAGAGGATCGGAGTCGTAACCGGCCTTGCGGAGGTTCGACTTCGTGAACGCGTCGGTGTCGACGATCAGACTGCCGCCGTCGACGAGATCCTCGAGGTTGACGGCGAGCGCCGCCGGGTTCATCGCTACCAGAACGTCCGGCTGGTCGCCGGGCGTGAAGATCCGACTGCTCGAGAAGTTGAGCTGAAATCCGCTCACGCCCGCCAGGGTGCCCGCCGGCGCACGGATCTCGGCCGGGAAGTCGGGAAACGTCGCGATGTCATTTCCGGCCAGAGCGGACTCGTTCGTGAACTGCGTTCCGGTCAGCTGCATGCCGTCGCCCGAGTCCCCGGCGAACCGGATCACGACGGTAGCGACATCCCGAACGGGCTTCGAGCCCGCATAAACCGTAGAAGCAACGCCCACTTCAAACTCCTATCACGGCTTCTAAAAAGACATGTAAGGAAAGGATATGGCCGCAGGATTATGCTTTCAAATCCAGATGGCACATCAGGAACATTTCCTCTAATTCCCGTGAGCGCGCTTCGGCCAGGTTCTGCTGCACGAAAGAACGGCTAATACTTCGGGGCGGAGATGTCCTCGGGACGGGTCTTCCAGCGGCGGTGGGCCCAGTTCCACTGATCGGGGTGCCGACGAACGGCCTCCTCGACCGCCACGGTGTATGCGGTTGTCAGCCGACGGATGGCCTCGTCGCGGTCCTGGCCGCGCGGGCCCGGCTCGATCGGGTCGCCGATCACCGCACCCGGCCCCTGTTCGGACCACACCGCGAACACCGGCAGCACCGGTGCACCGGTCGCGAGGGACAGCCGGGCCAGCACCGTCGCCGTCGCCGCCGGGCGGCCGAACATTTCGACGAACACCCCCGGGCGGCCAGGCGGTTGGTTCTGATCGAGCGGCGCGGCGAGCAGTCCACCTCGCGCGATGAGGGTCAGCACGTCGCGTGCCGCGCTGCCGCGTCCGAGGGTGTCGACATTCATGCGCGCGCGCTCGCGCCGGAGGAAGCTGTCGACGACGCGATTCCCCATCGGCCGGTGCAGCACCGTGATCCGCCGGCCCGAGGCGAGTCCCCAGATCCGCCCGAGCAGCTCGAAATTGGCGGTATGAGCGGTGAGGACGAGAACCCCCCTGCCCTCACGGCAAAGCTGGGACAGCATCGCCTCGGCGCGTTCCACCCAGTCCGTGTCCGCATCGCGCACCATGCGGCGGGCGTGCAGGACCTCCGCAGCAACTCGCCCCCAGTTGCGGAACGTCAGATCGACCACGCTCTCGCAGAGCTCGCCGCTCCAGTCTGGAAACGCGATCATCAGATTCGACCGGATCACGTCGCGATGGCGTCGGTCGAAGCGACCGACCCAACCCGCGACCCCCTCGAGGAATCGACGGGTCGACGACAGCGGCAACAGGCTGAGCGCCAGCCAGAGCACTCGCAGGGCCGCGTATACCACCGCGTGTGCGGCCGTGTTGAGGGAGGCACGGCTGCCTGCTAATGCTCGGGGGAGAGTCATGCGAGAACGAGATCGACCCTGGATCATGCGAACGTACTCCGGCCACAGCTCGGCGACCGCGTCGAACGAGCTCTACCGGACAAATCTGGCCAAGGGGCAGACGGGCCTCAGCGTGGCTTTCGACCTCCCTACCCAGACCGGGTACGACGCCGACCACGCCATCGCACGCGGCGAGGTGGGCAAGGTCGGCGTACCGGTCGGCTGCATCGCCGACATGCAGACGCTGTTCAGCGACATCCCGCTCGACCGCATGAACACGTCGATGACGATCAATGCCACCGGTGCCTGGCTGCTGGCGCTGTACGTCGCCGCGGCCGAGCGAACCGGAGTGGACCCTAGGGTCCTGGAGGGGACGATCCAGAACGACATCATCAAGGAGTACCTGTCGCGCGGCACATACATCTTCCCGCCCGAGGCGTCGATGCGCCTAACCGGCGACATCATCGCCTACACGGTCGATAGCATCCCGAAGTGGAACCCGATCAACATCTGCAGCTACCACCTCCAGGAGGCGGGGGCTACTCCCGTCGAAGAGCTGGCATTCACACTCGCCAACGCGATCAGCGTCCTGGACGAGGTGCGCGGACGCCCGGGCATCGACGATGCCGTGTTCACACGCGTGTACGGCCGGATCTCGTTCTTCGTCAACGCCGGCCTGCGATTTATCGAGGAAATGTCGAAGCTGCGCGCGTTCGTGGAGCTCTGGGACGAGCTCGGTCGGCAGCGCTACGGCATCGAGGACCCGAAGATGCGCCGGTTCCGCTACGGCGTGCAGGTGAACTCTCTGGGGCTGACTGAACAGCAGCCGGAGAACAACGCAGTCCGGATCGCGCTCGAGATGCTCGCCGTCGTGCTCTCCCGCAATGCCCGGGCGCGGGCCGTTCAGCTCCCTGCGTGGAACGAAGCACTTGGCCTCCCGCGCCCGTGGGACCAGCAGTGGGCGCTGCGGACCCCGCAGATCATGGCTTACGAGACCGACCTGCTCGACTACGACGACCTCTTCGACGGATCGCCGGTCGTGGCGGCGAAGGTGGCTGAGCTGGCCGATCAGGCCCGAGCCGAGCTCGCGCGCATCGAAGAGCTCGGCGGCGCCGTAGCGGCCGTCGAGTCCAGCTACCTCAAACAGCGTCTCGTCGATTCCAACACGCGCCGCCAGCGTCGTATCGAGGCCGGCGAGCAGACCGTGGTGGGCGTCAACGCGTACGTCGAGAGCGAGGAGTCGCCGCTCACCAGCGACCTCGACAGCGCGATCCTCAAGATCGACGAAGTGGCCGAGCGCGAGCAGATCGAGCGGCTGCGAACGTTCCGCTCCAGCCGCAACGACCAGGACGTTCGAGCCGCCCTTGAGGGCCTGGAAGCCTCCGCCCGCGGCGGCGACAACATCATGCCGGCCTCGATCCGTTGCGCGCACGCCGGTGTCACGACCGGCGAGTGGGCCGATCGACTGCGCGCGGTGTTCGGCGAGTATCGAGCACCCACCGGCGTCGGGGGCCAGGCAGCGGCCGACGGCGAGCAGATCACGGCGCTACGCGCCCGCGTCGCGGCGCTCGCGATCAAGCTCGGACACACACCGCGCATCCTGGTCGGAAAGCCCGGGCTCGACGGACACAGTAACGGTGCGGAGCAGATCGCGGTGCGCGCCCGCGACGTCGGCATGGACGTGATCTACCAGGGCATCCGGCTCACCACCGAGGAGATCATCACGACGGCTCAGCAGGAAGACGTCGACGCGGTCGGCCTCAGCATCCTGTCCGGCTCGCACATGACGCTGGTCCCCGAGATCCTGTCCGCGCTGAAGGCGGCCGGCATGGACGACGTCCCGCTTTTCGTCGGCGGAATCATCCCCGACGAGGACGCGCGCAGGCTCGGCGACCTCGGCGTGGCCGGCGTCTACACACCGAAGGACTATCAGCTCTCCGACATCATGGCCGACATTGTCTTTCGACTGGAAGCCGGCACGGGCTGATCCGACCGGTCATGGACCATCCCGGAGCTCCTCGTCGCGGTCCGATGCTCCGGAGCTACGCTTGAGCTGTCCGGCGCCCTGCAGATAGAACTCCCCACCCTGGTTCCCCACGAGCTCCACGTCGTGCAGCTCGACCACGGCTCTGTCGCGTACGTTCACACCGACGCCCGCGTTACCCGCGATGCGCCCGCCGGTGAGCACGACGCTGGAGAATCCCATAACGCCGACACCGACGTCGCCGTTGTCGATGATGGTCGTGTCGCGCAAGCGAACGGTCGAGTCGATGCCCACGCGCAGACCATCGGCGTTCGGCGGCGCTCCATCCGCCTGCCCGCGCCCGTTTCGTGCGATCACGTTTGCGACACCGGAGACTTCTCCGGCGCTCACACCGAGCCCCTTGTCGAAGTTGTCGGTGATCTCGTTCGAGTAGAGCTCGGCCCGCCCTCCCTTACTCACCGTTACACCGTCGCGATTGAGCCGGATCTTGTTGTCGCGCAGGATCGCGTGCGCGTAGTCGAACACCAAGACGCCCTTGCCCTTGGTGCGAAACCCGTTGCGCTCCAGGACGCACCCACTGACGAGGATATTGGTGGCCCCCGAGGAAATGCCGATGCCGTCGTCGAGATTCTCAAAGGCCCGACAATTGCGGATCGAGACGTCAGTGGCACCGCCCCGCACCGAGATCCCGTCGAACAGGAAGCCGGTGGAGCTCAGGCCGTGAATGGCGATCAACGGCCCCTCGATCACGAGCCCACTGCAGCCCTTGCGTCCGTCCGGGCGCACACAGCTACCTCCCTTCAGGGTCAAGCCGGCAGCATCGAGTTCGATTCCGTACGCGACCAACGCCGGGAGCTCACGGGCAACGAAGACCACGGTCCCGGCCTCGAGCTCCGAGACGATGCGCACCCGTGTCTTGGAACCGTTCGCCTTATCGATGGCCTCGCGAATACTGCCGGGCCCCGAGCTCAGCTTCGATGTGATGGCGATGATCGGAATCGGCGGCGCGGAGGGTTCGAGCGTCGCTGGCTCCTCGGGCGGCGCCGCAGCGCCCGAGGATAGCATCGTATCGGCCGCAGCAGCGCAGCCCACCGAGGGGAGCAGCGCCGCGAGCGCGATGACGAGGGTCGCGAGGCAGGTCGGGAAGCGCGATGCTGACATCATGGTGCGGGTCGGGCCCGGAGAGGCAACTACCATCCTCCCGCTCCCGACGGAGGCGAGCAAGGGGGGCGGTGTCAGCCCTCGTGCCGGTACACGACCACGGTGATATTGTCGCTGCCGCCGGCCGCAATCGCGCGATCCGCCAGCGCGATCGAGGTCTGCTCCAGATCGCCGGCGGCTAGCACGATCTGCTCCAGCTCCTCGGCCGTCATCGTCTCCCACAACCCGTCGGAGCATAGCATCACCAGGTCGCCGACCTCGATAGGCGTCGACTTGAACGACGGCACCGGGACGTTGCCGAGTCCCAGGGCCTGCGTGACCACGTTCTTGCTGGGATGCGTGCGAGCCTGCTCGGGCGTCAGCTGACCGGCCGCCACCATCTCCCCGACCAGGGAGTGGTCGGCGGTGAGCTGGAGCAGTCGTCCGGCTCGACCCAGGTAGCCGCGGACATCACCCACGTGCGCGACGAACAGTCGATCCTGCGTGATCAATGCGGCGACCAGGGTCGTGGCCATCCCCCGCAGCTTCGCGTCGGACATGCCGCGATCGGCGATCGCAAGGTGGGCATCGCCGAACGCTCGCATCATCGCAACCCGAACGCCGAGCGCGTCGGCGCCCTCGGGCCCAGGCGCCGCACAGAGCCGGGATGAGGCCGATGCGATCGCCGTCCGGCTGGCGACGTCGCCCGCAGGCAGGCCACCCAGGCCATCGGCCACGAGCAGGACCTGTCCACAGGGACCGACGAAGAACTCGTCCTCGTTACGCGAGCGTCGTAACCCGACGTCAGTCAGGCCGCACGCGTACGGGTGCGAAGATTCGATCCTGCGAGCCGTGGACGGGCGGCTGATCATCCTCGTTCACCTCTGGTGCCTCGACGACGGGCGGGCTCCCGGCACCGCCGACGAGAACCTTGCGTTCGTTCTTGGACGACGCGTGCCGTCCGAGGTATGAGTTTGCGCGATGCTGAAGCAGTTCTCAATCGCAGTCCTCGTGCTCGTCTGGGCGTCGCTCCCGACACTCGTCGCTGCCCACACCGCCGGTAGCCAGGATCGTTACGGGTGCCACGACGATCGCAACAAGGGCGGCTATCACTGCCATACCGGTGACTACTCAGGACTCAAGTTCGGTTCGAAGCGCGAGATGATCAATGCGCGCGAGGAAGGACTCACCGCCCTCGACATCCGCAAGGCCCGCGGCGAGGATGTCAGCGAGGAGACCAGCCTGTCCAACGCCGCCAACGCCGAGTCCGGCTGGCGACGCTGGGTCCCCTTCGCCCGCCGCTCGGAGCAGCAAGGCGTGGGCAACGGCGAGGTCATCATCCCCCGCGGTCTCGAGCAACGCCTCGCAGTCGTGAAGGATCTCCACGAGAAGGGGCTCATCACTGACGAGGAGTACGACACCAAGCGCCGCGAGATCCTCGGAGACCTCTAGGTGCGCCGGTGCAGCTCTCATCCTCGATGAGAGCCGGGCATCTTCGCGACAGCTGACGAGTCGAGCGACAGGAGCGACACGGCAAACCAAACAGGGTTTGCAGCACCGGCTCCCTACCCCCCCGGTCGCGCACATCCAACCTCCGCAGCGTGCCCGACCCTAGAGCGCGACCGACCGCGCGCTCGTGCCGATACACACCGCGCGTCTGGACGATCTCCACCCGGCGGGTCAATGTCGAAGACCTAAGCGACTCCCGGAGGTACCCCGTCCACATGCGGATCCGCAGCTTCGTTCGCTCCTTCCTGCCCGTCATCGCCGTGACGACCGCGCTCATCGCGAGCCTGCTCGCCCCCGCTCGGGCCACCGCCTGCGGTAACGATGGCGCCGATGCCAAGACCAGCGCAGACCAAGCGATCAGCTGGGCGACGTCGCTCGTAGAATGGCACGCCCGGCGCCGGGTCGCCACGGCAGACCCCGCCGATATCGGCATCATAGCGCTGCAAAGCGAGGCCGAGATCGAGCTCGCCCTGGCCGTCGAGCAGTTCGATGCAGCGATGTTCGAGCCGGCTCTCGATCACGCCCGAACCGTCGAGGCGCTCCTCGACAACTGATTCGCACAGGCTCCGCCCCTCCGCCGGATCGCCACGCACCCGCTCTTCGCTCTCACCTCGACATCGGGAGCCAAAATGGCTAAGGAGAACTCCGCCGCGAGTTCCCCGCCCGTGAGTGACCCCCTTTATATCCGCG
>SPBQ01000046.1 GCA_004525875.1 Myxococcales bacterium | reverse complement strand
GGCCGCCAGTACGGCGGCCAGCAGGCGCAGGCCGAGTGCGGCATGGAAGAGCTCGAAGCGCCGCCCCGGCTGCTGGCTCGCCATCCTGACCAGGACGGTGTCGAGGCTCTGTTCGGCGGCGATCTGGAAGAAGGCCAGGTAGGCGACCAAGAAGCTGTAGACTCCGAACTACTCTGGCGCGAGCGTGCGCGCCAGATAGAGAATGATGGCGACGGGAACGACCTTGTCGAGGGCTTGGGTGAAGAGCCCGTACCAGGCCTCGCGGGCGACGTGTCGCGGTCGTGGCGGATTCAGGGGCGGCACAGCGCGACCAGATCGAGCGCTTCGTCGACGTTCGCGCCGCTCACGAAGAAGTCCGCGGGTACAATCGTGTCGGCCGCAGAGTCGTCTCGGGCCTGGCGGCGGACGATCACGGCCAGCTTCGCGAACGCTAGCTCGATGACCTTGCGCGGAAGCAGGTTGCGGATCCCCAACGGGTCCAGTCGGAGTATGCGATGGACCGCCTTCTCGCGCCCCCGGTCGAAGGAGCTAACCTTCTCGTTGCCGTGCATGCCGAGGATCTCGACCTTGGAGAAGACGTTGCCGAGGAGAGCGGCGAGCTCGTCGCGAGTGTACTCGCGCACGTGGTACGGGTTCTCGGAGAAAGTCTTCAGGCGGTTAGGCGTGGTGAGCATGAGCTGGCCACCCGGCGCAACGCGCTCGCGCAGCCCCTCAATGAACGGTGTCGCGTCGTCGATATGCTCGACGACCTGGAAGTTGAGCACCAGGTCGAATGTGTCCGTGAAGTCGCCAGGCGCTGTGAGGTCGACCTGGCGGAAGGACAGTCGCGGCGCGTCCCAGCGCTTCAGGCAGAACCCGATAGCGTCGGCCGAGTAGTCGACTCCCGTCACGTCGGCCGCCGTCGCGGCCAGCGTTTGGGTGCCGAAGCCCTCGCCACAGCCGGCGTCGAGAACTCGGCGCCCCTTGGCCAGGCCGGCCGCGTCGATGTAGGCGGCGAGGTGGCGCGCCTCGTCGTAATCGAAGTCCGCGCCCCAGCCGGGGCGTTCACCGGTGAAGTTGTCGGATTCCATCGTTAGCATTGTCTGCCGGGAGGTCGGTCGCGGCGCTTGCCGGGTCGTCACGCGCGATCGACCAAGTGGATCAGGTGTCCCCCTCCGAGTCCACGTCGGCCGGGGCATCACCGACGCCCAGCACGAGCGCCAGCGCCTCCCCGAACAGGCGAACGCGAGCGTCGCCGGCGGCGGTGAGGCGCGCTATCTCGCCGCCCCAGGGCGAAACGTACGGCGCATAGTCTGACGGCTCTAGATCGTTCGCCCACCGGAACCGAGCCGCGCCGAAACGTCGCACGACCGCGTCCATGGCTTCCACGGCTGCGGAGACTACACGGGCATCGCCGCCGTCGAAGCCCTGGAGGATCCAGCCGGCGGTCCGAAGGTCGCCCCCGTCGCGGATCGCGCGCAGCTGCAGCACGGCGGCCGACGTACCCGGGGCTAGCTCAGGTCGATGCGCCTCCTGCAGCGTCAGTGAGCGCATCCGGCGCCGCGCGGCCTGGCGACGCCGGGCGAACGACGGCTCGATCACATCGCTCGCATTCGCCTGGCGGACCGGGCCCGTCCCCACGACCCGGCCGGAAGCCTCCGTGTCGAGCGCGAGCACGTCGTAGCGGCCGAACCGACCGACGAGCCGGTAGCGATCGACGATGAAGCGACGAAGCTCCGAGTAGTACGCGGGCGCGCCGTGAAAAAACGTCCAGCCGTCGTTGAGCGTGACTACGTGGCGGGGCGGGTCCGCCGCGAGGGTCGAGACCATCTCGTGCTCCTCGTCGTGGCCGGGGCGCCCCGGGTACCAGTAGTCGTGGGGAACCGGCGACGTCAGCGCACCCGCGAAGAGAATGGCGGCCAGCGCGGGGAATGCCAGCACGGGCTCGTCCGGACGGCTGACGCGGCGCAGATAGGCAGCCGTCGCGGCCATCTCCTCCATCTCATCGGTCGCGCCGGTCTCCAGGCAGATCCGCGCACGCGAGACCTGGAGCTGCGCCTTGCGGTTCGCGACGCACTCGAGCGCCCCGACCGTGCTCGACGGGAGCATCAACGCAGAGACGAGCCCGGCCACGCCGAGCGACATCGCACGCACCGCCACCGCCGCAGGCAGGAAGGCGGGCCAGACGGCCATCGCCCACCACGACAGCACCATGTTCGCGAGTCTGACTGCGAGAACAATGGCGAGTGGGACCGATACGATCACATGCATGAAGTCCGAGCGAGGGAACAGCTGCCAGTACATCGCGACGGCAAGCGGTACGACTACGGCAGGCGATGATCCGGCACCTGCGTCGCCCGCCCGACGCCTCGCACGGTAGAGCCAGGCGATACCGGCGAGGTTGACGGTCGGCACGAGCCAGAACGCGGCGTTCTCGAGCTGAAGGCGGAGGCTCGTCGCGAAAGATTCCGCCATAGGCTGGCGTGAAACGAACACCGCGGCGGCTGCGACGGTCACGGCAGTCGCCGCGATCGGCATGCGGATGTCGAGGCGAGCTCTCCCGGCAATTCGCCCGCAGATCGCGGCGGCAACGAGTCCGAGTACGAGCACCACCGCATACGGCTCGGGCGCGGGGTGCGCCGTGTAGTAGAGATGGCCGTAACCCGAACCGAGCAGCATGACCTCGACCAGGAAGCGTCGCAGGCCAAGCTCCATCATGAGGGGCCCCGCCCAGAGGAGCGTCGCGAGCGTGAAGGACGCATACAAGACCGTGAGCGTCGCGAGCGCACCGGTCGCGTTCGGTCGGGCCATGCGCCCCGCCATCGGCCCCGTGCACAGCCCAGCGAGGGCCGCCAGCGGTAGCAGATGGACGAGACCGTCGGTCGCCCGCCAATCGCCACCGAACGCCACGAGCGTTCCGAGCGTCATCGCGACGGTCGTCGCGATCGCTGCCGCCCGATCCGAGTACCGCCGCTGGGATGCAGTCAGCGCGACGACGAACGTCGCACCGACCATGGCGAACGCACCGGCGTTGACCTTCGTCGAGAACGCGAACGCCGCCGCGAGGCCCGCCACCGCCGGCCAGGCGAGCGAACCGCCGCGCTGCCATCGATCCAGCGCCAGGGCGAGTCCGATCCACCCCAGCGTGGCGAACCACGCAGGATAGGGGACGTTGAACGACGCGAACTCGCCCGGGAACACGGGCAGGAACGCGACCCAGAGCAACGGAGCAAGCAGCGCCAGCCACCACGGCGCTCCCCGTCTCGCGAGCACGTACAGCCCGGCCGAGGTCGCCGCGTTGACGAGCGCCAGCACGAGACGGACGGCCCCGGTGTCCTCACCGAGCGCGCGGAAGATCGTCGCGCAGATCGCGAAGAACCCCGGCGTGTAGCCAGTGTGAAACTCCAGATAGGGCGCCTGGCCGCGCATGTATCGATCGACGAGGAACAGGATGTTCCCCTCATCCTCGAGCTGAAAGCCGTAGGTTCGGAACAGGAGGAAGTAGGCGGCCGCGAGTGCGAAGACGGCTACCGTCCCGATCACGGCGGCGAGCCTTCCAGGCGCACCAACGCTCGTTCGGCGAATCCGCGTACGAGGAAGCTGGGGTCGTCGAGCAGTGGCCGGATGTGCTCGATGCGCCCTCGCTCCCCTCGATGCTCGAATGCCCAGATCGCTGCCATTCGCATCTGAGGATCGGAGTGGTCCAGCGCCTGCGCGAGGGCAACCATCGTGCGCTCACCGCCGATCTGCGCTGCGAGCCAGGCGGCGCGCACGCGCTGCTTCGGCCGTCCCGAGAGAATCAGCCGTGCAAGCCTCTGGTCGAGACCCATCGTCTGCTTCGCCAACTCGATCATGGTCGTCGGCGCGAAGACGTCGTCGTCCTCGAGCAACTCGACGACGTCGCCGAAAGCACCCTTGCCCCCGCCGCGGGCGGCAAGCCCCAGTAGCGCCTTCGCGCTCATCTCGGCCTCGGCAGCGGCTGCCGTGCCGCTGCCCGCGCGTTCGAGGGCGGCTTCGGCGGGATCCTCGTGGTTGCGACTGGCGCGCGCCGCACCGCCAAGCGCTTCAATGGCCTCGTCGCGATCCGCGCTCTGGCTGGCCCACACCGCGTAGAGCCGATAGCGGGGATCGATCGCTTCGCGGGCGATCCAGCGCAGGACTCGGCGCCTGAGCGCCGGCGCTCTCGGCAATCGATCGATCCGGCGTTGATCGTCGAAAATGTCGCGGTGCACGAACCAGTACTCGCCAACTGTGGCCCGGCTCACGAGGTGGTAGAGCGCGGTGGCAGCCTCGTCGGCGGCGCGATCGGTACCGCCTATAGTGGCCATCAGCAACGGCCGTGCTGCGTCGGGCCCACCGCTGTTACCGATGATCCGGGCGGCAAGAGTTGCTTCGCGTGCCGAGAGGAGATGGTTTCTGAGCGCGCGCGCGAGCGGCCGCGCACAGCGCGGGTCGAGGCAGCCTTTGAGCGCCCAGACGGCGCCGTCGCGGACTTGCTGCGACGGATCGGCCAGCGCGCCGCCGATAACGGGGATATACGTGTCGAAGCGGAGATCGGCGATGCGGCCAAGCGCGGCGAGCCGGCGCACGGCGTCGCCCGACGCCAGATCGCGCGTAATGGGCTCGGCCAGGGGCGCGTCAATCGATGCGGCGGACGCACCACCGTCGACGGCAACGGCGTGAGACAGGGCCTCCGTGTCGTCGCGATTGATGACGACGGAGTACGGCCCGAACTCGGTGTAGGGCACGTACCTCGAGTTCATGAAGCTGCGCAGCGAGTAGTAGTAGAGCGGCGCGTTCATGAAGAAGAGCGGATGTCGGTGAAGGACAACGCTGAGGCGCGGCGCCGACACCTCGAGCTCTCCGGTCACCTCCGCCTCGACCTCGCGACCGGGCCATTCGGGATAGAAATAGCCGTGGCGTGTCGGATTGTGGCGGTCGCTCAGGAACGAGATGATGTCGAGATTCGGGAAAGTGAAGACTGTCTCGTCGCTTGCGGTCTCGTGACGCACGAACTCGACGACGCCGGCGAGGTCGCGGTAACGGACGGCCCTGCCCGCGTTCATCCAGACCGGCGCGCGCTCCAGCCCAAGTTCCACGTGGGCGGCCCGCCGTGGTATCACACCGTCCAGATCGAACGCGGCCACGAACGCCGGCGCCGCGCGCAAGCCTGCAACGACGAGCACCGGAGCAACGCAGACGGACACTGCGACCGCCCGCCGGCCCCCCTTCACGGCCGACGCCCAGCCGACAGTGAACCGCGCCAGCAGCGTTGCGCCCAGCGCGAGCGATAGCGGAGCCGCCTGCACCCAGTGCATGTAGTCGGTGCGAGGATAGAGCTGGAGGTACATCGCGAGCGCACCGACGACGAGCGTGCCGGTGCGGATTGACGGCAGCCGCGCGGCCTCGCCGATGCCGATCGTTGCGGCCCATCTGAATAGCCCGAGGAGGTTGACGGCAAGCGTCAGCGCGAGAATGCGCGCTTCGTACTCACTGCGCACGGCCGCCAGGAACCCCTCGGGCATCAGAGACAGCGTGGCAGCAACCAGGAGGCCCAGAATCCCTGCAACGAAGGCCGCGATCCCGATGACATCCGTCGGCCATCTCCGCGCAACCGCGATCTTGCCCACCACGCCCAGGACCGCTCCCACAGCCAAGAAGACCGCCGCCAGCAAGGCAACCGGCGAATGGGCAATGTAATAGAATTCCTCGAATCCCGTACCAATGAACAGTACGTCGTTCGCAAACCGGATCGGGCCGAGCAGCAGCAGCACGGGCACCATCCACGGAAGGTTCACCAGAACGAACGTCCCTAAAAGGATCGCGGCCGACCTGAAGACCTCCGGTTGCTCCGGCGCCGGTTCTGCAACCATCGAGCGCCAGCCGACGCCCAGCGCTGCGATCGTCATCGGCAGCAGGAAGATTCCCACCTCGCGCGCGCCGCCGTTGCCCACGAACACGAACCACACGCCGCCAAGCGTTGCGGCCCACAGCATCCACCAGCCCACCTTCCGGAAGCGCCGCTCGAACCAGCGCCTACCGAGCCCCGCGAACGGGATGACGGCGAGCATCACGAATGACGCCGCTGCCAGGTTGAACAGTCCCGCGTTCGGCTTGAACGCAAAGTCGAGGCCCGCCAGCGCCGCGGCTGTCGCTAGCCACCTCGTCGCGCCGCTCTCGCCGTAGCGCAGCATGCAGTACATCGACCAGATGAACAGACCGGCCGTGTACCAGGCCGGATAGGGGATGTTGAACGACGCGAACTCGCCGCCGTGGATGGGAATCGAAACCAGGTAGAGGAGCGCAGGAACCGGTGCGATCCACCACACCGCCGCGCGCGCGGTCAACGCCACCAGTCCGGCCAGCGCAGCACTGTTGGCGAGCGCCAGAAGCCAGCGTACCGGGCTGACACTGACGCCGAAGACCTTCATCAGCGCGGCATGGACGTAGAACGTGGCCGGCGTGTAGCCGAGGTGGAAGTCGATGTACGGTGTCTGGCCATCGAGCGTTCGCTCGATCTGGTAGAGGATCGTGCCCTCGTCGTCGAGGTTGATGCCGTACGAGACGAAGATGCCGAAGTAGCAGAAGGCGGCGAGGAACGTCGCGACGGTGATGGCGATGTTGCGGCTCACGAACGGATGGCCCTCAGTCACAGAATACTGGCGATATCATGCGGATGTCGGATGGGTCGGCACCCGCTGCCACCGCGTCGACGACGGTCTCCATGGCGTCGGTCACCGCGTCCCAGCGAAATCGATCAGCCCAAGCGACGGCGTTCACCTCGAGGGCGGCCAGCGTGTCGCGATTCTCGAGAAGGCGCATCATCTCTGCGGCCAGCTGCTCGACATTGCCATGCTCGACGAGAACGCCGGTGACCCCGTCGCGGACCGAGTCGCGCAGCCCGGGCACATCGCTGGCGACGGTGATGGTGCCGCAGGCATTCCCCTCCAGGACAGTGAGCCCCCACCCTTCCTTCTCCGAGGTATTGACGAGCATATGCGCTCGGCGCAGCAGCTCGACCTTCCTGTCGATCCCGACGAAGCCGCAGAACTCGACGCTGTCCTCGAGGCCGAGCCGCACAGCCAGCGCCTTCGCCGCATCGAGCCCGGTCCCGTCGCCGATGATGACGGACCGGACGTCGGGGACGGTCTTGCGAACCTGCACCAGCGCACGCAGGAATATGTCGAGCCGCTTGTAGGGCTCGACGCGCCCGAGCCACGCCACGGTCGGCACATCGGGCTTCGCCTCGGTGCCTGGAGAATAGCGGTCGTGATCAACTGCATTTGGGATGATCGACATGTTGCACCGCGGCAGCCCGCGCTCGATCATGTCCTGCTCGGTGCTCGGCGAGACGACTACGACCGGCGAATGGCGATAGCACGGCGGGATCAGCTTCTCGGACAGGTACGTGACCAGCGCGACCGGAAATGGCACCTGCTGGAACGCCGTGGTGCCGAACAGGTGGTGGACCATCGCGAGGCACGGGATGCGCTGGAACCACGGACTGAGGAACGGAATCTTCGCGAGGACGTCGACCACGACGTCGAAACCTCTCTCGCGGATCATCCGGCGCGCCACCAACGGCACGACGCCGTAGTATGCGTAACGGTTCACGAGGCGGTGCACATGGATCCCGTCGATCTGGGCAATCGGCGCAAGGCCGGGAACCGACGCCGCGAGCAGCGTGACCTCGTGCCCGCGCGCAGCCAGCCGTCCGAAGACCTCGAACGTGTGCACCTCGGCACCGCCCGCGAGCGGGTTCTCGGGATCCCGCTCGTTGAGGACGAGGATGCGCTGCCCCATCAGTAGGTTCCGAACGATTCGCGGATCAGGAGACTACTTCGCGCGTCGTGCCGAGCGCCGGGCGAGTCTCCAGTCTGCCAAGCAGACTCTGGGCCCTGAGCCACCACACCACCCCGAGAGCTTCCACGGCGATCCGCTTGTTCATCTTCGAGTCGCCGAGCTTGCGATCGGTGAAGATGATCGGAATCTCCTTGAGACGGTAGCCCATCCGCCAGGCACGGTAGCTCATCTCGATCTGGAACGCGTATCCATTCGACCGAACCGCCGGCAGGTCGATCGCATCGAGAGTCTCGCGGCGCCAGCACTTGAACCCGCCGGTCAGATCCTCGATCGGAACGCAGCCGAGCACCCGACGCGCGTAGCGATTGCCGTAGTAGCTCAGCATCAGTCGTGCCATCGGCCAGTTGACAACCGTCACACCGTCGACGTAGCGAGAGCCGAGGACGACGTCGTGCTTGACGGCCTCGTCGTAGAATCGCCGCAGATCGTCGGGCGAGTGCGAGAAGTCGGCGTCCATCTGTACGACCAGGTCGGCACCGAGATCGAGCGCACGCTGAAAGCCGCTCTTGTAGGCCGGACCGATGCCTTCCTTGCCCGGCCGGTGGAGCACGTGAACCCGCGCGTCCGCGGCCGAGAGATCGTCGGCGATCCGACCGGTGCCGTCGGGCGAATTGTCATCGACGACGAGGACCTCGTTCTCGGGATCGACGTCGAGGATCGCACCCACGATCGCGCCGAGGTTTTCCCGCTCGTTGTACGTGGGAACGACGACGATCTTCTTCTGTGGCTTCATCGAATTCTTTCGGGCGTCCGCGCGCACCCTCCGGGCAGGGTTCACGAGGGTCGGAGACGTAATGCTGCCTCCCAGACTAGCCCAACAAAAGCCGAGCTAGCCAGGGGGTTTCTGGCGGCCGCTCCGCAGCCCGAGATCCTCCAGCGGAAGGGGATTGCCGGCCAGCGCGTCGCGCCAGCCGCGTAGCTTCATCCAGACGCCCCGAGACTGCCCGCGCATCCCCCGCCTGAGGTACTGGAACGGGAGCGTGGCGAGAATCGCCACCGCCATCCGCAGCTGTTGCCAGGCGCTCCCGTGCCGGCGAGCATAGAGCACGCTGTTGCGTGCGCTCAGGTAGCTGCGAAAGCCCGTGTAGCTCAGCGTCTCCCCCCCCGAGCTGGCGTGAACGGCATGCCGGATCACAGAGGCACCGTTGTACCACAGCTCCCAGCCGGCAGCCCTGGCGCGCGCCGCCCAGTCGACGTCCTCGTGATAGGCGAAGAACCCCTCGTCGAACCCACCGATCTCGCGAAGCGCGTCGGCTCGAAAGAGGATCGAGCAGCCGGGTATCCACTCGACCGCCCGTTCGACGTCGAACTCGGGGCCGTCGCGACGATCCTTACCGTCGAGCGCGATCAGGCTCTGGAGCCAAGTGACGCGTCCCCAGGCCACCCACAAGGTGTCGGGACGATCCGAACGCAGCACCTTGCCACCGACGGCTCCCGCCCGGGGGTGACGGGTCGCGGTGTCGAGCAGCGCGGCCAGAGCCGCGGCATCGACCGTGGTGTCGTTGTTGAGAATCCATACATAGGCCGCACCCCGCGAGAGCGCACGCTCGATGCCGACGTTGTTGCCACCCGAATAGCCGAGGTTGGTCGGGTTCTCGACGACCTCCACGCCGGCGTACGCCGCCTCGATCCGCGACCGGGGAGATTCCTCCGAACCGTTGTCGACGACCACCAGCGTGACGTCCGTGCCGGGGGGTGTCCGGAGCCGCCCGAGGCTGTCCACACAGCCGAGCGTGTCCTCGATACCGTTCCAGTTGAGAACGATCACGTGCACCGACGCTGCCGCTGCACTCTCGCACGACTCCCGGTTGTGATCGGCGATAGTCATGACGATCCGAGCACGCGTTCGTAGACGTCGCGGGTGAGCCGCGCGGTGCGATCCCAACTGAACAGCGCTGCCCGCTCTACGCCGCGCTGCGAGAGGTCGGCCGCGAGCCCGACGTCGGTCACGACCGCCTCCACGGCGTCGGCCAGGATCTCTGGCTCGGCGCGCGCGAGGAGGATTCCGGCGTCGCCCACGACCTCCGGAACCGAGCTGTTGGCGACGCCGACGACCGGGCAGCCGGCAGCCATGGCCTCGAGAAAGCTGAGGCCGAACCCCTCGTAGGACGACGGCGAGATCATGCAGTCGAGCGCACCGAGAAAGAGCGGGACTTCCTCCTGTGCGATCTCGCCCAGGTAAGCGATACGCTCATCGTCGGAGTCCAGACAGCGCGGGCGATACCCGGGACGCATGCGGCCGGCCAGGAGCAGCCGCCAGGGGCGATCGCCGGCCGCCAGCCGGAAGGTCTCGGCGATTACATCGATGTTCTTGCGCGGCTGCAG
>SPBQ01000351.1 GCA_004525875.1 Myxococcales bacterium | reverse complement strand
GTCGTGATCGCCGGCGGCGGTGACGAGCTGGCGCCGATCACGACGCACGTGTACCGCCAGGCACGCGCGCTGTCGGGCCAGCGCGGCGGGCCCGAATGGTCGAGCCCGTACGACCGCGCACGCAACGGGGTGGTCCTCGGCGAGGGCGCGGCCATGCTGGTCCTGGAGCGACGGGGCCATGCCATCCGCCGAGGCGCGCACGCGTATGCCGTGCTCGAGAGCGCCGCGGCCGCCGCCTTCCCCGCCGCTCCCTACTCGTGGCCGCCGCCAGCAGTCGGCGGCGCCCTGGAGCTTGTGCCGACGTTGCGAGCGCTCGATCACACCGAACGGCCGCTCGACCTCATTCTCGGCTCGGCGTCCTCCGCTGCCGCGCTCGACGCGACCGAGCTCGCCATCATCAAGGCGATCGTGGCTGGGTCCGCGGAGACCGCCCCATGGCTGACGTCCATCAAGGGGGCCACCGGAGAGTTCGGAGCGGCGGGCGCGCTCACCACGATCCCCGCGGCGCTCGCACTCGATCGGCAGAAGGTTCCGCCGCTATGCGCCCTGGAGCGAGGCGAGGATTGCCACCGCGTGCGCTACGCGCCGCGCGCCGCCATCGATGCCGACATCGAGCGCGCTCTCGTCCTGGGCCTGGCGCGCGGCGGAGCCTGCACCGCCCTCACCCTGCGCAGAGCCTGAGCGAGCGTTCCGGGCGCGCCGCTCGGGCCGTCGTCACGCCTGGCCGGTCGCGACCATCTCGACCGACGCCTCCGTTCGCGTCCGAACGAGCAGCGCTCCGCAGAACTCGGCGAACTTCTGCGCACCGTCGAGCGGCACGCGGCGCTCGGCTCGACAGCGCGCGAGCGGTGCGTCTTCCTCCGCCCGTACGCGGGTGATCGTGTTGAACAGGATCTCCGGCGTGACGTCGTCAGGATGAATGCAAGCGGTCAGCCCGAGCTTGCGCAGGCAGTGCGCGCGCAGCAGCTGCTCTTGCCGGTGAAGGATGCGCGGGATGATGATCGATCGTCTCGCGTACGCGAGCACGTCGGTGGTCGTGTTGTAGCCGGCCGTCGAGATGACCACGTCCGAAGCCGCGTACAACGCCGCCGTCGATGGGACGAACGTCTCGATCTCCCCCGGCAGATCTCGCGCAATCGCACGGAAGTGCTCGGCGAGATCGGCGTCCATGAACGGACCCGTGAGGATCTTCGCGTGGAAGTCGATCCGATCCTTGAAGCGGGTCATCATCGCGAGGAAGTTGCCGATCACTTCGGGCCCCCCGCCGTCTCCACCGCCGATCGTCACCGTCACCAGCGGCGGGCCCGCCTCCCCGTCGAGGGCGGACGCGGCGCCCGCGTCGTCCACCTCGGGGCCGTCACAGACGTAACCGACGAACCGCGTCTTCGCCGCGATCTCGTCGGGAAACTCGTACATCGCGACCGGATCGTACACCTCGCGAGCGCCGTAGACGACGACGTGATCGTACGACTCGCGCAACAGGTCGAAGATCCCACGCTCGCGCCACATCGGCACGACCTCGGTCGGATCGTCGATGATGTCGCGCAGGCCGAGAATTCGGGTACAGCCGCCACGGCGCTGCAGCCATGCCAGTGAGTCGCGCAACTCGCCCTTGCTGCCGGCCGGCGCGTGGTCGACCAGCAGCACGTTGGGGTCGTAGTCCCGGATCGTGCCCAGCAACAAACTGCTTCGCAGTGCCTGGATGCCCTCGTTCGACATCGCCAGCGACCGCGCTTCGTAACTCTCCTTCCCCACCTTACGAATCGCGGGCAGCTTCACGTAGTCCATGCCCTGCGGCAGCCGGTGACGGTGAACCATGGGCGAGCCCGTGATCAGCAGAATCGAGATGCCCGGATACTTCTCCACCAGCGCATGCGCGAGCTTCAGACATCGGCGTAGATGGCCGAGGCCGAACGTGTCGTGCGAGTACATGATCATTCGCGTGCTCGCTCCGAACGGTTCCTTGCGACCCGAGACGCGCGACACGTCGGCGACCTCCACCGCACCCGGATGCCGCACCGTCACCACGAGTCCGGCGCTCGCCGAATCACTCTCGCGCAGCGGCTCGATATCGAGACACATCTGGAGATTACGTCCGTCGCCGGTGGCGATGCCCACATGCGGAAACACGTCACGCTCGCCGCTGTCCATGCAGCGCCTCATCGCATCGCCGACGGCCCGGGTGTCGGCCTCGCTCGAGAAACGCAGAACGTCAAGCAGGTCGCGATCGCAGAGCTGCTCCGCCGCGGTGCCCGTCAGCGCAGCTGCTTTCGGATTCGCGAACGTCACTGCCCCACGCTCGTTCGTCACCAACACCGCATCGCCCATGCTCACGAGGACAGATGTCAGCGAGCGCTCGCGCGCGCGAGTGCTCTTCAGACGGGCCTGCGTGCCTACGGCCGAGGAGATCGCCGCCCGAACTTCCGGGGCGGAGTACGGCTTGACGATGTAGCCCGCCGAGGCGACCGCGGCGGTGCGGTCGATGGTGGCGTCATCGGCGTACGCAGTCGCGAAGATCACGCCGCACTCGAATCGTTCGCTCAGAACACGCGCCGTCTCCACACCGTCGGAGCCGTCGGCGAGCTGGATGTCCATCAAAACGAGATCGGGGGGAGTGCGCTCGGCGGCCTCGAAGGCTTCGAGCATCGTGGTAGCGGTCCCGACCACTTCATGCCCGATCTGTTCGACGATCCGCCGGAGGTGAAGCTGGACGATCATCTCGTCCTCAACGATGAGGATCTTTCGCGGCTGCATCATGCCACCATCACATCCAGAGCCCCCGTCGGGAAGACAAGCTGCACCCTGTTCCGTTCTTCGCGCTTCACGGTCAGGGTTCCGCGTAGCTGCTGCGCGAGCGCCACCACAAGACTCATCCCGAGCGCCTCCTCGTTCGCGTCGTGCCCCTCGCCCAGGGGCCGACCGTCATCCTCTACGACCAGTACGCATTCACTCTCGTCGTGCTGCGCCAGCCGGACCGTGATCGTGCCGGAGCGCCTGGCGCCGAACGCATACTTCAACGAGCGCATCACCAGCTCGTTGACGATGAGACCGCACGCCAGTGACTTATCCATGTAGATCGACAGCTCGGCCACTTGCAGGTCGATCGCCACCGTCGCGTCACGCGCGAACGACCGTACGAGATTCGCCGTGAGGGTACCGAGATACGAGCGCATCTCGATCGCAGCGAAGTCTTCGGCGTCATAGAGCTGCTCGTGGATGAGTGCCATCGATCGTATACGACTCTCGATCTCGATGAACTGCCCGTGGGCTCGCGCGTCGGCGAAGTCGCCGGCCTGCATCGCGAGCATGCTGCAGATGACCTGCAGGTTGTTCTTCACGCGATGATGGACCTCGCGCAGCAGCAGCTCCTTTTCCGAGAGTGAGGCACGCAGTCGATCCTCGATCTGCTTCAACCCGGTAAGATCCTGGGCCACGCACACATAGCCACGCAGCGGACCACCGTGACGGCGCAGCTGGGTACCGGAGAACGATACCGGCAGACGGCTGCCGTCCTTGCGGATGAAGGTCCGCTCCGCGCTCACCAGGATCCCGTCCTCGCTGGCGTCGCCGAGCAACCGCGCACGCCCTCCGCCCGGCACCTCACAGATCTGGTCGTAGGTGGCATCGAGGAGGTCTTCCTTGTTCTGGTAACCGAGCATCTCGACCGCGGCCCGGTTCATGTTGGAGATCGCGCCGTCGGCGCCGAAGATGATCAGTGCGCCGGCCATCGAATCGAAGATGCCCTCGAGATTTTCGACCGACACCGTCGTCGCGCCGAGCTCGTGCGCCATCGTGTTGAACGCACTGGC
>SPBQ01000172.1 GCA_004525875.1 Myxococcales bacterium | reverse complement strand
GGCCGGTGCGTCCGGCTTCTTCTCGAACTTCGGCGCGGGGCTTGCCAACACCTGGTACCCCTCTGCGCTCGCCGACCACGTGAGCATGATGGATATCGATCCGGGGTTTTCCGACATCAGCGCGATCTTCAATGCCGACGTCGAACAGACTTTCTGTCTCGGTACGCGTGCCTGGTACTACGGATACGACGGCAATTCCGGCCAGGACATCGACCTGGTGAGCGTCGTGGTCCACGAGATCGGCCACGGCCTCGGCTTCTCGACGGTGGTTGATCTGGCTAGCGGGGCCAAGCCTAGCGGGCGCGACGACGTCTACATGCGCTGGCTCGAGGACCACAGCACCGGGAAGCTCTATCCGAACATGAGCAACGCCGAGCGCGTAACCGCCTCGACGGATACTGGAGACCTACACTGGAGGGGCCCCGCCGTCACCGCGTTCGTCGATGATAACGCGGCCGTCGTCTTCGGTGATTTCCTCACCGACGGTTTTGACCCCGTGAGCCATCACATGGAGATGTACGCTCCGTTCCCGCAGGAGCAGGGCTCGTCCGTCTCTCACTTCACGACTGCGGCTGCGCCGAACCAGATCATGGAGCCGTCGCTGACCCAGTCGCTCCACAACCTCGAGCTCACGCTGGCGCTGATGTCCGACATCGGCTGGACCGACATCATTGATTGCGGCGATGCTGACCGTAATGGCATCCGCGCGGCCACCGACGCACTGATCGCCCTTCAGACGGCCACCACCGCCAACGACTGCCTCGAATCGCTCTGCGATCCGAACGGCGACGGCCGCGTGACGGCGACCGATGCGCTCATCATGCTCAAGGGCGGTACGGGGCAGACGGTGGAGTACAACTGCGGGCTCGCAGGCTGACGAACGGGCCGCCGGGAGCTCCTCTGGCGCTCCCGGCGGCCGCATCCTTTCCCATCGATGGCTATCGTCTTCGAGATCGGCCCCACTGAGGCTCGCCAGTGCTTGGAGATCACCGATCAGGTGCGGCACATCGTGCAGGAGTCGGGGGTGGACCGGGGTCTGTGCCATGTGGCCGTGCTGCACGCGACGGCCGCCGTGATCGTCAACGAGAACGACGACCCGAATATAGGGGTGGATCTTCTGCGCGCGCTCGAGCAGGCGGTGCCTGAGCACGACGGGTGGCTGCACGACCGTGTCGACAACAACGCGGCCGCCCACATCAAGGCTTCGATGCTGGGCCCCTCCGAGACGTTGCCGGTGGCCGATGGGGATCTGTTGCTGGGGACCTGGCAGGGCATCATGGTCGTCGAGCTCGACGGCCCGCGCCGGCGCCGGCAGGTGGCCGTGACGCTGATCCAAGCCTGAAGGCGCCTGGCAGCCGCGCCTCTACTCGGGGAGGTTGACGACGATATCGCCTATCAGCTCGATGACGTCGAGCGAGCGCAGGCGTTCACCGGTAGGGGGACCGTCGATACACATCCCGGTATCCACCTCGTAGAGGGCCCCGTGGGTCGCGCACTGGAGATAGCAGCCGTCGCGCGACAGGAACTGATTCTCGACCCAGTCGAGCGACACCGGGATGTGACGGCACTCGTTGCGGTACGCATGTGCACGCCCTTTCCACCGAATCACGAAGCCCTCGCGCTTGTCGCCGTTCTCCGTGAAGGCGAACTTGAGCGTCGCGCCCTCGCCTAGATCTTCGGATCTCCCGACCACCAACTCCGACGCCATCGCGCGAGGCTAGCAGCGGCAGGTTTCCCGTACGAGTCGATTTCGCTGGCGCGCGGGCGCTCCGGTTTGGTATAGGGACCGGTAGTGGGGGGCCGACGGTGCGCGGCCCGCAGACCGGGTCGCTCTCCTCCGACGCGGCCCCTTGCAGGGAGGTCTTCCATGCAAGTCGGCCATCTACGGCGTTTTCTCCCCCGCGCCATCGCCCACCATTCGATCGCCGTTCTCATGATCATCCTGGCCGCGTCGCTCGCGTCGGCGACGCCCTCGTGCGCCGACGTGTCCGTCGGCGACGTCATCACGAAGGCCAACATGGCCGAGCACAAGGAGCTCTTGTCGCCCTCGGTCCAGCGAATGCTGCAGTATGGCATGACGATCGACGTTGACGAGACCGTCTCGTGCCCGTGGCCCGAGTCTTACAAGCGGGCCACCGAACAGTACGCCGCCCAGGTCGAGCTCACCGAGGACCGGCTCGGGTTGAACAGCTACGTGGCCGGCATGCCGTTTCCCGACGTGGACGCCAACGACCCTGATGCCGCGTGGAAGATCATGTGGAATCACGAGCACAAGCCGGCGTTCAGCGACGACGTGCGTACGGAGTGGGTCATCGACATTCAGAACGATGTCGGCCAGACCGAGAAGCTGCTCGCGTCGAACGTCTGGAGGCGGTTGAAATGGGAAGGACGCATGAACCTCGACCCCAAGCCCGTGATCCCGCACGACCCGCCGCTGCGCTACACGGAGCAGTGGGGTCCCATCAACACGCCGTTCGATCTGAAGGGAACCTCGTTCCTCCTCTACCGCTACGACGTCGCGGCGCGCTCGGACGACTCGTGGCTCTACCTCCCGCAGCTGCGACGCGTGCGACGCTATTCGACGTCGGACCGCAGCGGCACGCTATTCGGAGGCGATATCGATCAGGACTCCATCTGGGGCTTCAACTCCAAGCCCGAGTGGTGGGACTTCCGGCTGCTGGGCGAGAAGGAAATCATGGTTCCGATGCACATCGAGAGCTACCAGACGGCTGACGTGTGGTGCGGTGAGAACGGTCCCGTGGCCTGGGTTCCCTGCGTGAAGTGGGAGAAGCGCAAGGTGTGGATCATCGACGGTCGCCCGGAGAAGCTCCCTGTCTACGCGTTCTCGAAACGTCACCTCTGGATCGACCAGGAAGTCTTCAACGTCACGACATCAGAGATGTTCGACAAGGCCGAGGAGCTGTGGAAGGTGTGGCAGAACTTCTTCTGGTGCACGAAGTCGGCCCGCGATGGGCGCGAGTACCCGGACCAGCGTCTGTTCACGCCCGCCGTGGCGATGATCGACTTCCAGCTCAGCCACTCCTCGCGGATCCGGCCGCCGGGGCCGGGAAACCCGCTCCGCGACGACTGGATGTTCGAGACCGGCGAGGAATCGCGGAACTTGCCGGACTACTACACCATCGCGAGCATCATCAAAGAGGCGAGGTAGCCGAAGCCGGCCCGCGCGTCGGCGGCGCGCGCGGGCTAGAATGCCCGCGTGCACGTTCGCGCGAAGCCGCTACTGATCTACGACGGAGACTGTGGCTTCTGTCGTCGCTGGATCGAACGGTGGCGGGTCCTCACCGGAGAGGCTGTCGAGTACGCCGCCTCGCAGGAGGTAGGCGCCGCTTTCCCGCAGATCCCCGCAGAGCGGTTTCAGGAATCGGTCGTATTCGTCGACGTCGACGGCACGGTGTCCTATGGAGCGTTGGCCGTGCTGCGGCCGCTGGCGGTCGGAGGAAGGCGCTGGCCTCTGTGGACGTACGACCGCATCCCGGGCGTCGCGGCTCTCACGGAACGGACCTACGCGCTCGTCGCCTCGAGGCGAATGCTTGCCTCCACGGCGACGCGATGGCTGTGGGGTGGCGACGTCACGCCGCCGCGTTACGAGCTGGTTCGCTGGCTGTTCCTGCGCGGGCTCGGTGTCATCTACCTGATCGCGTTCGTCTCGCTGTGGGTGCAGGTCGAGGGACTGATCGGCAGCGAGGGGGTGTTGCCGCTTCAGCCGTGGCTCGACGCCGTCGCCGAGCGCTACGGCGAGGACCGCGTGTGGTTAGCGCCGACGCTGTTCTGGGTCGGCGCGAGCGACGCCGCTTTGCACGTGGTCTGCGGCCTTGGCGTCGTGGCGTCGGTTCTGCTCGTGCTCAACGTCATGCCGGCGCTGGCGGTGGCCGAGGCATGGGTGATGTACCTATCACTCTACACAGCTGGTCAGACCTTCCTCGGCTTTCAGTGGGACGTCCTGCTCCTGGAAACCGGCGTGCTGGGCTTTCTGCTGGCGCCCTGGGGCGTACGGCCTGGCGTCGCCGGTGCGGCCGTGGCGCCGCGCTCCGTGATCTGGCTACTACGCTTCCTGCTGTTCAAGCTGATGCTGCTGTCGGGGCTCGTGAAGCTCGCCAGTCAGGACCCGGTATGGTGGGACCTCACCGCGCTCACGATCCACTACGAGACGCAGCCGATTCCCGCGTGGACGAGCTGGTACGTCCATCAGCTGCCGCCCTGGTTCCACCGGATCTGCTGCAGCGTCATGTTCTTCATCGAGCTGGTCGTGCCGTTCCTGATCTTCGCCCCCCGCCGTCCCAGGCTGGCAGCGTTCGCGTTGCTGGTCGCCCTGCAGCTGGTGATCATCGCGACCGGCAACTACGGTTTCTTCAACATCCTCACGATCTTGCTCTGCGTTTCGCTGCTCGACGATGCCTACGCCGCACGCGCTCTACCGGAACGACTTGCGAGAGCCGGGCGGGCCGGTGGCGCCGCCACCGCGCCGCGCCGGCGACGCTTGGTGGGCGCGCTCGCGATCGGCACAGCCTCGCTGGCCATCTTCGTGCTGAGCTTCGCCCATCTTGCCGGCCGGGCGTACGGGTACACGTCGTTGCCCGCTGGACTGCTGGCGCTTGTTCGCGAGACGTCGCCGTTCCACATCGCCAGCAGTTACGGCCTGTTCGCCAGCATGACGACCGAGCGGCCGGAGATCATCCTCGAGGGCAGTCGCGACGGTCGCAGCTGGGAGCCCTACGAGTTCAGATGGAAGCCTGGCGAGCAGAATCGCCGCCCGGCCTTCGTCGCGCCGCACCAGCCGCGGCTCGACTGGCAAATGTGGTTCGCCGCGCTTGGCGACTACCGCCGGAATCCGTGGCTGATCTCGTTGATGAGACGGCTGCTCGAGGGGGCTCCGCCGGTGCTCGCCCTGCTCGAGGAGAACCCGTTCGCTGACGTGCCGCCGCGCTACGTCCGCGCGGTGGTCTACGACTACCGCTTCACGGATGGGGAAACGCGCCGCTCAACCGGAGCGTGGTGGCGGCGCGAGAATCCTCGCCCGTATGCGCCGGTACTGTCGCGGGACTGATCTCGTCGCGGTCGATCCGGCCGCCTAACCCGCAGTCTGGCTTCGCCCCCGTTTCTGCACCGTCTCGCGTCTCTCCGCGATCATCTCAGGCGTGACGGACGTCGCGTGCTCCACCGAGCGCCGCGCCTCCATACGCAACCCGTCGGCGAGTGTGCCGTCGTAGCCGTTGTCGATCATCTGCTTGATCCCGCGTAACGCTTCCGGGACGCACGAGAGCATGTCGCGCGCGAGCACCTTGCAGGTCGCCAGCAGCACGTCCGGCGCGACCACGCGGTTTACCAGCCCCCAGGCTTCGGCCTGCTCGGCCGACATGTAGTTGCCCGTGAAGGAAATCTCCTTGGCGCGGCCGATACCGATCATGCGCGGCAGCTTCTGGCTCAGCCCCCAGCCCGGGAGGATGCCGACGCGCGCGTGCGTGTCGGCGAACCGTGCCTCGGTCGAAGCGATGAGGATGTCGCAGGCCAGGGCCAGCTCGAACCCGCCCGTGACTGCAACGCCATTGACTGCACCGATGATCGGCCGACCGAAGGTGCGCATCGCGGAGATGATGTC
>SPBQ01000004.1 GCA_004525875.1 Myxococcales bacterium | reverse complement strand
TCGACCTGCCCAGGCACCTCTACCACTACTCGCCGGTCACGTTGCGACGGTTGCTGGAATCGGAGGGTTTCGTACTGTCACGCGTGTCCCACTTCAGCGTCGAGCAAAATCCGTTCGGATTTTTGCAAAGCGCCCTGAATCGCCTGGGCGCCCGACGCAGCGGACTCTATCAAATGTTGCGCGGCCCTCGGGACCGGGGGCGCCGTGATCGCTGGCGGCGTCTCCCCGCCTACCTGGCCTACATTGCGGCGTTCCCGATCGCCGCGGTCGTCGAGTCGATCTGGTCTCTTCTCGGTGCAGGTGCCACCTTCACGGCGCTTGCCCGCAAGCGTGAGGCGACCGATCAGTCAGTGTAGCCGAGCGTGCGCAGTCCTTCCTGCGTCCGCGCGTCGATGCTGCCGGCACGGGATCTCGATGCCATCGTGTCCAGCCGCTTGCGGGCTCTTTCCGCCGACGCCCCGAGATCTTCGAGCTCCGACGTCGCGGGTGGTAGGGGATCGCTCTCGCCTGGATCTCGGTCGACCCGGAAGAAGCTGCGCGTCTCGTCCTGGCCGAGTATGACTCGCCAGGGCCAGCTCATCAGCGCGAGCCGATGGAGGCGGGGGATGGTCGCGTCCTCGGGTCGGTCTTCGAGATGGAGCTCGGCGATGATCTCACGCTCTGCACTCCCGTCGGGGCTCAGCAACGGCCGCCCGCGCATTCCCTCACAGGCGTCGACACCGGCAAGCGATAGCAGCGTCGTCGCCACGTCCAGCAGATCGACGGGCTCGTCACGAAGGATTCCCCGGGTCGGTCTGCGCGCGTCGTGCACGATGAAGGGGACCCACACCGATTCACGGTGCAGCGTGCCCCCGTGCACCCAGCCTCCGTGCTCTCCGAACTCCTCGCCGTGGTCCGATACGACGGCCACGACCGTGTTCTTATCCAAGCCACGTTGTTTGAGCGCATCGAGTAGCCCACCGATCGCCCGGTCTACCGTTGCGATCTCTGCGTCGTAGAGGTCGATCAGGCGCTGTCGCTCCGCTGGATCCACTGCCGGGCGCGTGCGCGCCAGATCGATCAGGTACCGCGACGAGGCTTCGGGACGGCCGGCATGCATGGCCGGGTCCGATACGAACGAAGAGCGGATGGGTTCCGGCGCGTCGTAAGGCGAATGGGGTTCCATGTAATGCAGGTACAGGAAGAACGGCGTGACGTCGCTCGGAGATAGGAAGCCGAGCGCGACTTTGTTGACGAGGGTTGCCGGCGGATCGCTCAGCTGGCCGCCCTTCGGTCCAGTGTTGGGCCACATCTCGTCGTCGTCGCCGTCTGCGAGCTCGATCGAAACTTCGCGCCAGCGATCGAAGCCGCGGCCGAATCCGAACGGCTCGTTGATATGGACGAAGTTTCCCGACACGCCGAACGTCTTGTAGCCGGCGTTGTGCAGGCACTCTGCGAGCGTCGGAAGCCCCGGAGCGATCGAGCGTCGGAAAGAGTATGCGCCGTGTTCCGAGGGAAGGCGTGAAGTAAAAATCGACGCCACCGAGGGCCGAGTCAACGAGCTGTTCGACGTCGCGTTCGTGAACACGACCCCGCGGTCGGCGAGCCCGTCGATGATCGGCGAGGTCGGCCGCGGATACCCGTACGCGCCGAGGTGGTCGGCCCGGAGTGTATCGATCAAGATCAGAACGATGTTCGGAGCCGGCGGCGGTGGGAATCTTTGCATCCGATCGAAGTGATCGTGAGCAAGATCGCGGCCGCCAGACGGAAGAAGAGGCCTGCGGTTGCTGGGTCCACCTGTGGGCGGGCCTTTCCGTGCGACAGAGCGACGAGGGGTGTGGCCATGGGTGTGGAGAATAGTGGCGGAACGCGCGGCACCGCAACCCGCACGTTCGGGCTCTACCGCGCGGGGATGACGCGTACCTCGGCCAGCGCCAGGAACTGTTCCTCCGCCGTGAGCTGGATGCGAACGAATCGTCCCCTGCGCCCGATCGCTACCGTGGTCGGGCTTTGCGCCTGTTCTTGCTGGAAGGAAGCGAACACGTTCGGGTCCCGCACAGTCTCCTCGACGGTTCGATGCTCGAAGGGCGTCGAGGAAATGAACACGTAATAGTCGCGCAGACGATCGCTGCAACAGTCGGTACGGTTGAAGATCTCGATGCGATCGATATCCACCACCGCGCCCAGATCGACTTGCCACCATGCCTGGTGATCCTTCTCCGTATGTGAGACCGACTCCGCGGCATGGTGATCGCCATCCGTGATTCCATCGACGGCGCGATCCGCGCCCATGTCGAACGCGGAGCTGCTCTGCGATGTCACCGCCGCCAGCGCCATGTTGGACGTCTCGGCTCGCAGCCGCAGGCGTACGCTGACGAGCTCTTGCTCCAGCAGATCATCGAGACGCTCGAGTCTCTCGAGCAGATGCCGCTCGCGCTCACCTCCAGGGCCCGAATCGATGACGTCCCTCACCTGGCCGATACGTTGCCCCGTTGACCAGATCGCCCCCTGCACCACCGGGACGCGGTCGACGAGCGGTAGCGACTCGATGTGGCTGCGCATCGTCGCGAAATCTCCATCCTTCTCGTACCGGAACGCGAGTCCCCAGCCGATGCCCCTGAGTGCGTGGTACGTCCAGCTCGCAACGCCGCTGTCGCGCGCGGCGACGGCGGCACGCTCCACATCCTGCTCGTGCTTGCGATGTAGCAGCACGCCGCGCACGAGGTGGCCGCTGTTGATCTGGAAGTGCTCCTGGGCGGGGAGCTCACGCGTGGCCAGGAGGAAGGTCGCCGTCGACGACGCCAGCAGGTAGGCAGACAATCCGAGCGCCGTGAGCGAGCGTGACCTGGAGCCGGCGGCGAATCCGCGCGCCACGGAGTTCGCCGCCGGTAGCAGCATCAGCACGGCTGGCTGAAGAAACAGCCGGTAGCTGATGATCCCTTGATCCGCGGTCACGGTGAAACGCGATCCCAGCAGAGCGGTCAAGAAGACCAGACCGTGGACGACGAAGACGAAATCACCCGCCGCGCCCGTGCCCCCGGGGGAGTGTTGACGGCCTGCCAGTCGCGACCGCAGTGTTGCCGCGGCGCGGCAGACGGAGAATGCCAGCGCAATGATCAGAGGCGTGAAGAACGCGGCGGCGAGAACGCTCATGCTGCGATCGTCGATGGCGTTCTCGAAGGGGCGGAGGAGGCTCGTCGGCAGGTCGTGGAGTAGAAGCTGCGGAGCTTTCTCGACGATGCTCTTCGACTCCCAGGCGTCGATCGGGTCCCCCAGACCGAAAACCTCTAGAATTCGCGTCACACCGGCGAACTCGTGCGTCGCGTTGTAGATAAACCAGGGGATCATGCCGACGAGCCCGCCGGCAACTGCGGAACTGATCTCGCTCGCCCGCGGTCGGCGCTCGAGCAACAACCAGGCCACGCCGCAGCTGACGAGTGTCAGCCCCGAGGTGTAGCAGAACCACAGGCCCACTCCCGCCACGAACCCGAATGCGGACCAGCCGGCCGGTGTGCGCCAGTGACCGGAGAGTATCCCAAAGAACACGAACAGCTCGGCGAGGCTGAAGAGGACGGACTCGCCGTGGCTGCCCATGACCACCAATCCCCAGAACGCCACGAGTGGAGGTCCGGCGACGTAGGCGAGCGCCGCGCAGACACCGCATGCCCGGCCGAAACCCGTCCTCCCCAAGGTGTACAGGCCGCCGAGAACGACGCTCGAGTAGACCGCGGCCGCGATCTTCATCGCCGCGCCCGTCTCGCCGAACAGGTGGAACGGAAGGACGCTCGTGAAGATCATGACCAGCGACCCGCCCTGATAGTGATCGGCCTGGAAGTCGAAGAGAGGTCTGTGCGGACCGTGTAGGATTTCGCGAGCCGACAACCAGCGGAAGCTCTCCTCCCAGTAGACGCAGGTGGGTAGCGCCCAGTAGAGCCAGGCAAAGCGTGTCGCCAGGAACACGAGCACGATCCCGCCGAGGAGCAGCGCGTCGAGTCGGTCCATGCGGCCCATCGACAGGAACGGCGGTCGTGGGTGGTCGGCGACGGGTTTCACGTGTCGTGCCTGTCAGAAGCCGTTCGTCACGCGCGCTGGGCGATAGCCGATGGGCGCACGGTGCCGGCCGGACGAACGCGCGTCCGAGGTCCGTGCCGGCCTGTGCGGACGGACATTATCCGAAGCGGACGAAGCAGAGCAACGAGGCCGATGCGCGGGGCCGAATCGCACTCCAGCGACTCGGGACCATCGGCCGTCCAACCGTGAGCTCCCTCGGAGCTCGGTCAGCGGGTCGACAGCGGCACGGGGCCGTTGCTCGGGCCGGGGCGAGGAGGCACCGTCTCGCGTTCGAGAACGAGAACCCGGCCCGTGCCGGGGACCAGCCATCGTGAATATCCGATGCTGTCCCGCACGTCGTATCCGCGAAGCGGACGGAAGCTCACGATGAAGCGATCATCGACGACCCACCACCAGCTCTTGCGTGTAGCAGGCTGACCCCTGCGGACCTCCTCGGTCGTCGGCCAGTCGCCGAGCCGGTCTGCCAGATGCCACGCGTTGTACTCGACGCCGCCATCGATCTCGCGTGCATCGAACCCCTCGCGCTCGAGCGCGGCGATCGCCGCGAAGCGTGCGCGGTTCCATTCCAGGGAGTCGTGCGTCCCGGCGACGGCCCACCAGGCGAGCAGCGCAGCGGCCAGCCACGACCCCGATCCGACCCGTGAAATCGGCAAGCAGAGGAGCGCCGCGGCGACCGCGAACGGGAGGGCCGGCAGAAGGTAACGGTCGAAATAGAACGCGACGTGAAGCAAGCTTCCCGCGACTAGGAGCGCAAGCGCGTAGATCAGGAAAGCGTGCGGTGCTGTGGGCCGCCGATCCATCGCTGTCCAGTAGGCGGTGACCAGCACGGATGCGGCGGCGGTCGACGCGAGCGAGAGCGTCACGCCGAGACCGACGCCGACGTGCAGCGGCGGATCCTCACCAAGGAAAAGTGTGTCGCGAAGCGTGAGAGCGCCCAGGCCCAGATCATGGAGAACGTAGGGTAGATAGAACATGAGCTCGCCATCGCGAGCGTAAAGGAACAGGGCCGCTGCCCCGAGGACGGTTCCGACGGCGGCCAGACGGCCGGGAGCATCCCGCCACACCGTGCCGGCCTGCGCGGCCGCAATCGGCAGCAGCAGCAGGCCGAGATACTCGACGGCACGAAACGCGAGGTTGCCGACGCCGACCACGCTGAACAGGCCGACCTCGGCGACCTTGTTCTGGACGCCCGACGGGGCACCGTGAATCGCGAATAGCCAGACGTGAAAAGCGATGAATACGAGGATCGGCGCCAGTCCGGCTGCTGCCGCCGTTCGTAGGCGGCTCCGCGCGGCGGTCGGGCCGGGCCACAGCGACGCGCCGATCGCCGCCGCCGCCAGGAAGAGTCCGTGCTGGCGTATCAGCAGCGCGGCGCTGCAGACCACGGCGCCTGCGATCAGCGCAGCGGTCTCGCCTCGGCGCAGTCCACGAACATAGAGCCATCCGCTCCAGATACACAGCACCGTGAACGGCACGTCGGTCATGAACGTGAACGCGAGGTTCACGTAGAGGGGCGAGAGTCCGACCGTGGCGATCGCGAGGGCCGCGACGCGCCCACGGATGCCGGCTTCGTTCAGCAGGAGGGCAAAGCCGATGGCGCCGGCTGTTGCCATTGCGACCGTCGACGCCCGCAGGACCTCGAACGAGAATCCGAAAAGCTTGCAGAGCAAGGCCCCATACCAGGCCTGCAGTACCAAGCTCGCGCCCGTCCAGGGCAGCATCCGTAGCTCGCCGTCGACGCACAGTGATCGGACTGCGTATGCGTACGACCAGTCGTCGCTCAGCGGGAAGTCGCCGCCGATGCCGATGGCGGCGAGCACGAGCGCGGCACACGCGAGTACGCCGCCGATCAGGCTGCGGACCGATGCCGATGGATGTTCGTACACGCCCTTCCCGCCTCTGCGCCGCGCCCAGTCTAGCGCGACCGACCGCGACCTTCACGCGATTGGATTGCGAAGCTCAGCGTGCCAGCGACGATGAGGGCAATATTGATGGTGGCCATGCGCGGGCGCTCCAGCCCTACGGCGACTGCCATCGCCACCGAGGTAGCGGCGAAAAGCAATGGAAGAACGGGATAGCCGGGCACGGTGAAGGGCCGCGCGGCGTGCGGGTCCGTGCGTCGCAGAACGATGACCGCCAGTGCGGTCAGGGCCGCGAACCCCCAGTACGCGACGCCGGTGAAGAGCAGCAGCTCGAACGGGTTCGCGAGCGCGGCGATGGCCACGGTCGCGAGCGCGGCCTGCGCCACCAGTGCGCGCTTCGGGGTCTCGGTGCGTGGCTGGAGCACTGTGAGAGACGAAAGCATGCGGTTGTCGCGTCCGGTCGCGACCGCGATGCGGGCGCCCGTCATCGTGAGCCCGTTGGCGGTGCCGAGGGTCGAGATCATGAGCCCCACTGCGAGCACGGAGCCGGCCTGCTCGCCGAGCGTGCGCTCGAGGAAGAGCGTCGCGGTTTGCGTGCCCGACGCGGCCAGCTCGGCGGGCGTGAGGACCAACAGATATGCGGCGTTGACCAGTACGAAGAGCAGGCCGACGGAGATCGATCCGCCGAGCACCGAACGCGGGAGGTTCCGCTCCGGGTCGCGCACCTCCTCGGCTACGAACGGCGACTCGTCCCAGCCTCCGAGTGTCCACATGACCGGTATGAGCGCCAGGGCGTACGCCGAGAGATCGAGTCGAGTTGCCGGCGGTGTCGTGGTGAGGACGCGCATGTCTGCCCCGAGCGCTCCGGCTGCATACGCGAGCGCGAGGCCGATGAGGGCCAGGAGGGCGAGGACCTTTACGGCCGTCAGAGCGACCTGCGTGCGGGCTGCACCACGAACGCCGGCGATGTTGATCGCCGTCACTCCCCAGAGTGCCGTCAGTGCCGTCGCCGTTCGCGTGAGGTCATGGCTTTCCGGGTCGAGACCGAGCGCATGGAACGTGAAGTGCGCGAACGCGAGCGTTGCGACTCCGAGGCTTCCGACGCGCATGATGAGGAACTTGGACCAGGAGTAGAGATATGCGGTCAGAGGGCCATATGCGCGATTGAGGAAGACATAGACTCCCCCCGTTCGTGGATACGCCGCGGCCAGCTCTGCGACGCAGGCGGCTCCGGCGGCGGCAATCGCCGTTCCGACGACCCAAACGCCGAGGATCGAAGCGGTCGAGCCGACGCGAACCGCCACTGGGGACACGAAAAAATAGCTTCCCGTGCCGATCATGCTTCCCGCGACGAGCGCGTACGCACTCCAGGGACCGAGCTCGCGTCTCATGCTTCGGCAGAGAGTAGTGCTTGCGCAGCGGCGGATCCATGCAGGTGCCGGGTTTGCGTTCGAGTGGTCTACGCCCGAACATTCCCAGCCTATGCCGTCCGCGCAATCCGTGCCCGAGTGGTGCGAGCTTCTCCCCGGCGTGGTCCTGGAGAAGCTGGGCCCAGCGCCGCTGGCGAGGCGCGGCGACGGCGTGGCGCAGATGCGCTCGGCTCTCGAAGGCGCACAGTGGGTAGCGGCGGTACGGTTGGCATCGCGTGACGATCAGCCGGTCACCTTCGTGGTCAACGATGCGCACAGGGTGACCGCGACGGCCGAGTTCCTCGAGGCGGCATTCGAGCTCCTCGACGCGGGCGGCGTCGCGATCCGCCCGCGTTTGCTGGTGGCGGCGGGTACGCACCGTGCCGATGCGAGCGAGCGGTCAGCCCACGAAAGACGCATTCTGGGTCGGCACCGCGAGCGGTTCGACGGGATTCTATGGCACGACGCATACGATTCGGCTGATCACGTGGATGTCGGCGGCCACGCCGCTCACCGCTGGATGGCCGACGGCGGTCTGTGCGTCGCATGCGGTAGCATGGAGCCGCACTACTTCGCAGGCGTGACCGGTGCCCACAAGACGCTCACGGTCGGCGTCCTATCGGCCGAGGCGATCACGGCGAATCACGCTCACGCCATGGAACCGAGCTCGCGCGGCCTTCGTCTTGAGGGCAACCCTGTGCATGAGGGGATCATCGAGGTTCTTGCCGCTCTCGAGGCGGCTGGTACGCGATTGTTCGCTCTCAACCAGATCATCGTCGACGGCGGCATCGCCGCCGTCACGGCCGGCTCGCCGCTGGCAGCTCTGGACGAAGGGCTCCCGATCGTGCGGTCGGCATTCGCGCACGTGCTGTCCGGGCCCGTCGACCTGATCGTCGCCCGTGTCCGGCCGCCTCTGGACCGCGACGTCTACCAGGCGGACAAGGGCATCAAGAACACGGAGGTCGGCGTGCGCGACGGCGGCGTACTGGTCGTCGAGGCCGAGTGTCCGCACGGCGTGGGCATCGATCATTTCGTGGAAACCCTGCGCGCCGCTCCGACCCACCGCGAGGTGCTCGCCGCGGTCGCCGCGAGGGGATACCGTCTCGGCGACCACAAGGCCGTAAGGCTGCGAGCGCTGACCGACACGCGCGGCGTTCGCGCCGCGCTGGTGAGCGCGCACGTCGAACCCGCGCTCGGAGACGTCCTCGGCATGGCCATCTTCGCATCGCGGCGAGCGGCTGCGGACTGGGTGCTACGAGAGCTCGCCGGCACGGCATCGACGGGGATCGAAGTGGTCGACGCCGGCAACGTCACGCTGGAGGTCGCATGACAGGCTCGATCGCACGCACACGGCCACCCCGTGGCGAGGCGGCGGATTTCCGTCGGATCGATGCCCGCGAGGATCTTGAGGCCTGGGTCGAGGATGCGGCGCACTACCCGGGCGGCTCGACACCAGAGGTCCTGTTCCCGCGGACCGAGGCCGACGTCGCTGCAATCGTCCGCGCCGGGCAGCCGTTACTCGTCGTCGGTGCGCAGTCCTCGCTTACCGGCGGTGCGACGCCGCGCGGTGAGCGTGTCGTCGCGACTGCGCGTCTCGCCGGCATCGACACGGTGGGTGTCGATCGCGTTCGCGTCGGGCCGGGAGTGGCGCTGGCCGAGCTCGACGCCACGCTTCGCGCCGCGGGCCGGTCGTACCCACCGATCCCGACCTACGACGGCGCGACCGTCGGCGGCACGGTCGCGACCAACGCCGCAGGCGCGGCGACGTTCAAGCACGGCAGCACGCGGGCGTGGATCGAGGCGCTCACGATCGTGCTCGCCGACGGCGAGGTGCTCGAGATCGAGCGCGGCCAGGTCGCCGCCTCCGAGGCGGGCGTCTTCGTGATCGAGTCGAGCACCGGGCGCGAGACGCACGTGCCGGTTCCGCGCTACCGGATGCCGGACGTGCCGAAACGCTCGGCCGGCTATCACGCCGCTGCCGGCATGGATCTCGTCGACCTGTTCGTCGGCTCCGAGGGCACGCTCGGCATCGTCGTCGACGTCGTGCTCAGGATCGTCTCGCCGCGGCCGGCCATCTTCGCGGGCTTCGTCCCGATGCCCGACGATGCTGCGGCCCTCGCGCTCGTTGCCGACCTGCGTGAGGCGTCGAAGCGGGTCTGGAGCGGCGCCGACGTTGATGATGCCGATGTTGCGGCGGTGGAGTACATGGATCGGCGCTGCCTGGAGCTCCTGCGCGAGGACGGCGCGCCCGCGCGGCTGGGCGTTCGCTTGCCCGACACGGCCGGCGCTGCCGTGCTGTTCCAGGCCGAGCTCGACGCCTCCTATGATCGCCGGCGAGCGTTCGAGGAGCTCGCGCGCATGGATGATGCGACGGCGGATTCTCCGCTGCTGCGCGTCTGTCGGATCCTCGCCGCGCACGGGGCCTTCGAGACCAGCACGCCGGTGCTGCCCGAGGAGACGGCCCGCTTCGAAGCGTTGCTTGGCCTGCGCGAGGCCGTGCCCGAGACCGTCAACCGTCGAATCAGCGAGCGCCGACGCTCGATCGATGCGTCGATCACGAAGTCTTCCGGTGATGTCATCGTGCCGTTCGACCGCTTCGAGGAATCGCTGCAGCGTTACAGAGAAATCCTGGCATCGCATGATCTCGACCACGCGATCTGGGGCCACGCCTCCGACGGCAACGTCCACCCGAACGTTCTGCCGCGCAGCGGTGCCGACATGGAGCGTGCCCGCCGTGCCCAGCTCGAGATCGGCGCGGTCGCGATCGAGCTCGGCGGCTGCCCGATGTCCGAGCACGGCGTCGGGCGTAACCCGGTGAAGCAGGAGTTGCTGCGGCGCCTCTACGGGGATCGGGGGGTCGAAGAAATGCGGGCCGTCAAGCGTGCGCTCGATCCGCGCGGGATCCTCGCGCCGGGCGTTCTGTTCACGGCGGAGTCCCGGCCATGACGCGGCGCTCGCCAGAGATCCTGGTCGTCGGCGCTTCGGGCCTCGTCGGTGGCCGCCTTGCGGCGCGTTTCGGTACGAAGGCGGCCGGAACGTACTCGAGCAAGGCGAAGGCGGGGCTGCTCGCACTCGACATCACCGACGCCGCCGCGTGCCGCTCGTTGATCGGCGAGCTACGGCCGCGCGTGGTGGTCCATACCGCGGCGCTCACCCACGTGGACCTGTGCGAACGTGAGCCCGAACGCTCGCGTGCCGTGAACGTCGATGGGACGCGCAACGTCGCGATCGCGGCGGCCGAGTTCGGCGCCCGTCACATCTACTTCTCCACTGACTACGTGTTCGGCAGTGACCAAGGTCCGCATCCGCTCTCCGAGACGCCGAGCCCGCTCAACGAGTACGGCCGCCACAAGCTCGAAGCCGAACGCATCGTGGCGACGACCGTCGAGGACCACGTGATCGTTCGGGCCTGCAACCTGTACGGCTACGAGGCCGACGGCATGAACTTCGTGATGGCGGTGTGGAAGAGCTTGAACCGTGGCGAACGGATGCGGGTGCCCGAGGACCAGTGGGGCAGTCCTACGCTGGCCGAGGATCTCTCGGAGGCGATCGTCCGTCTGCTGGACAGCGACGTGCGCGGCGTCGTGCATCTGGCGGGACCCGACTACGTGAACCGGCTCGAGCTCGGCCGGCGTGCAGCAACGGCGTTCGGTCTGGATCCCGGCGGCATCGAGGGCGTGCCGACCACCGCGCTCTCGCAGGCCGCCGTCCGCCCGCTGGCCGGCGGGCTCGACGCCGATCAGTCGTGCGAGCGCGTCGGCTGTCGATTCCGCGGCTTGAACGAAGGGCTCGAGCGAGTCGCGGCTCAGCTTCGCGATCGGTGACGCCGTCGGGCAGGTCGTAGGACGACTCGCCTGCGCACCACACGCGTCAGCGAACTGCCGTGATCTTGGGTTTCTTGCGGCTGCCGTTACCGATCTCCTCGCGCACGAGCTCGAGATCGGCGTCGACCATGAGATCGACGAGACCTTCGAAGGTGACGGTGGGCTTCCAGTCGAGCTCGTCGCGTGCCCTGGCCGCGTCGCCAACGAGGAAGTCGACCTCGGCGGGTCGGATGAGGGTGGGGTCGATCTCGATGTGCTTGCGCCAGTCGAGGCCGGCGCGGGCGAATGCGCGCTCGACGAACTCGGCTACGCTGTGAGTTTCCCCGGTCGCCACGACGTAATCGCCGGGCTTGTCCTGCTGCAGCATCGCCCACATTGCGGTCACGTAGTCGCCGGCGTACCCCCAGTCGCGCTTCGCGTCCAGGTTGCCGAGCTTCAGTTTGTCCTGCAGCCCGTACTTGATGTTAGCGACGCCGTAGGTGATCTTTCGGGTAACGAATTCGAGGCCTCGCCGCGGCGACTCGTGATTGAAGAGGATGCCGGAGCAGGCGTACATGTCGTAGCTCTCGCGGTAGTTGACCGTGAGGAAGTGGCCGTAGCACTTGGCGACGCCATAGGGGCTGCGCGGGTGGAACGGCGTGAGCTCGTTCTGGGGCGTCGCTCGGACCTTGCCGAACATCTCGCTGCTGGAGGCCTGATAGAAACGGATCCCGGGATTCACCACACGGACCGCCTCCAGCATCTTGGTGACGCCGAGCGCCGTGAACTCCCCCGTCAGGACGGGCTGATTCCATGAGGTGGGAACGAACGACTGCGCCGCGAGATTGTAGACCTCGTCGGGCTCGGCGTCCCGGACGGCGCTGATGAGGGAATTCTGGTCGAGAAGATCGCCGAAGATCAGCTCGATCTTGTCGTGAAGGTGGTGGACCCGCCAGAGATTCCCGCTGCTGGTCCGTCGGACCATCCCGTGGACCCGGTACCCCTTGCTCACGAGCAGATCGGCCAGATACGACCCGTCCTGGCCGGTGATGCCGGTGATGAGCGCCGTCTTCACGCTGATCGATTCCTCCGCAGTCCGCACCGTAGGGGGAGACCCCAGGCGCGCCGATCGAGGATAGTCTCATGCGGGGTCTCGTGCCAGCAGGGGCGCGATCGTGGTCGGTCGCATCGAGGGGCTTGTCAATCGGCCGATTCGCAGCGATAAAATCAAGGTGGCGCGCGGCGTCGGCCGTGAATATCGAGCCGGCTTGCCGGTCAACCTTTCAGGGAGAAGCGTGAAAGATCTCAGAAGAAGCAATCGCGGATTCACGCGCGGCGTGATCGTGGGACTCGTCGTGGGCCTCATCTGTGCCACCGCTGCCGGATCGTGGGCGGTGATGGGCACGTCGCACTGGAAGGAGCACAACTGGCACTTTCAGGTGGGGTATCTCGCCGGTTTCCTCGCCGTCGTCCGTGTCGTGCAGGCTCGCAACCCGGATACGTCGCTGGCCCGGGAGTTCAAGGTTCCTCCGCAAACGCCCGTGTACCTCTGGCGCGAAAAAGTGAACAGCCTCTACGCCGACGAAGCCAACGCGGACCGACCTCTCTCGCAGATCATCGTGATGGTAGGGGACGAGCTTGCCGCCGAAAAGGGCTACGTGTGGTCGCCGAACGGGACGAGCGGTCTCGCAGGCCTTTACGAGTTCTTGATCCGCCGCAAACAACATCTGGCCGAGCAGCACCGCAACGCCGAGGCCGAAGACGCGCTGGAGGGTGGAACGGACGCCACGCCCGGTGCCGTCGAAGGTGGTGGCGCGAGCGAATAGAGCCGCACGCCCGCATCATGGCGGCGGTGTGGCCACCCCGTGCCGATGCTGCTCGGCCTCGTGCTGCAGCCGGTAGAGCCGCGCGTACACCCCGTTCTCTTTGGCCATCAGCTCCCGGTGCGTCCCCTGCTCGCGCAGGCGTCCGTGGTGGAGAACGAGAATGCGGTCGGCGTTCTCGATGGTCGATAGGCGGTGAGCGATAACGAGCGAGGTCCGCTCGCTCTGCAATATGGCCACCGCGTCCTGGATGAGATCCTCGGTCTCGGTGTCGACGCTCGAGGTGGCCTCGTCGAGTACGAGGATCTCGGGCGCGAATGACAGCGCGCGGGCGAAGGAGAGAAGCTGGCGCTGGCCGGTGGAAAAATTGTTGCCGCGTTCGCGAACGGTCTCGCGATACCCGTCGTGGAGCTTGTCGACGAACACGTCGGCGTGCACGTGCGCGGCGGCTTGCGCCACGTGCTCGTCATCGATCGAACGATCCCATAGCCGGATGTTCTCGAGCACCGTATCCGAGAATAGATAGACGTCTTGCTGAACGGTGCCGACGCGCTGCCTCAAGTCGCCCAGTTTCCAGTTCCGCACGTCGACGCCGTCGACGAGGATGCGGCCCGACGTGACGTCGTAGAAGCGCGTGAGCAGCTTGGTGATGGTGGTCTTGCCGGATCCCGTGGCTCCCACGATGGCGACGTGCTCACCCGCATCGACCGTGAACGAGAGGTCCTCGAGAACCGGTTCGCCCTCGATGTAAGCGAACGATACGCGGTCGAACTCGATGGTTCCGCGCGCCGGCGGGGTGGGCGACGGCCTGGCGGGCTCGCGGATGCTCGGCTCGATCTCCAGCAATGCGAGCACGCGCTCGGCCGCGGTGATCGCCGACTGCATGACGGCGTACTTTGTCGAGAAGTCGCGGACGGGAATGAAGAACTTGTTCATGTACTCGATGAACGCGACCAGCGTACCGAATCCGACCGCCCCGGCCACCGCCGACGTCGTCGATACGGGCTCGCCCACCACCACGTGAGCGCCGTACCAGATGATGAGCGCAACGGTGATGTTGCTCACCGCTTCGACGATGGAGAACAAGCTGGCCTCGTAGAGGTTCGATCGGTGGTAGGCGTCCCGGTGAAGGGCGTTGCGTCGGTCGAATTCCTCGTAGACCTCGTTCTCGCGCGCGAACAGCTGGATGACGGCCACGCCACTGATGCACTCCTGGAGGTAGGCGTTGATGCGTGCGATGCGCTCGCGGATCAGCCGGTAATAGCGACGGGATTTGCGGCGGAAGAAGTCGACCATCAGCACCAGCACCGGGATGACCGACAGCGTGACGAGCGCGAGCTTCATGTGGATCAGCATCAGGATGACGACGATGCCCATCAGCGTGAGGAGATCCATGATCACCGTGAGTGCGCCGGCGGCGAACATCTCGTTGATGACGTCGACATCGGTAGTCATGCGGGTGACGAGGCGGCCGATCGGATTGTGATCGAAGAAGGCGCTCTCCATTGTCTGCACCTTGCGGAACACGGCCACGCGCATGTCCGCAAGCGATTTCTGTGCGACCAGCATCGTGAAGTAGTGCTGCCAGTACAGAAAGAAGAACTCGCCGACGATGCAGGCACCGAACAGTATGGCCCACCACCCGAGGCCGTCGGTCGTGCCGCGGGCGATGTAGTCGTCGATCGCGCGCTTCACGATGTAGGGCTGGGCGAGCAGGAACGCCGAGATGGCGGGCAGCGGAAGCATCGAGAGCGCGAACAGCCCCCGGTACGGGCGCACGAAGCGCCACATGCCGAGGACCATCTGGAGGTCGCGCGTTCCGTCCATGCGCCGATCGCGCCGGGGGCCGCGCGTGCTGGCCGTGTCGCGAGTCTCGATCGCCACGCCTACATGGCCTCCAGCTCGTCGGTGAGCCGCTGGCGGCGGTACAGATCGGCATAGACGCCGTCGAGCTCGACGAGTTCGGGGTGGGTGCCGCGCTCGACGATGCGGCCGTTCTCGACGACGGCAATCTGATCGGTGAGCCGGACCGAGGAGACGCGATGCGAGATGATGATCGTGGTGCGGTCGCGCATCACATCCTCTAGCTCGTCGAGGATGCGTTTCTCGGTGGCGGCGTCGACGCTCGACAGCGCGTCGTCCAGAACGAGGATACGAGGGTCGCGCGCGACGGCACGTGCCAGCGTGAGCCGCTGCTTCTGGCCGCCGGACAGCGTGACCCCGCGCTCGCCGACCTGCGTCTCCACGCCGTGCGGGAACTCTGCGAGGTCGGCGTCGAGGCCGGCCATCTCGATCATGCGCATGACCTCTTCCTGGGTGACGTCCGGACGCGCGAACTCGATGTTCTGGCCGATACTCTGCGAGAACAGGAAGGGGTCCTGCGGCACGAAGCCGATGCCGGAGCGCAGACGCTGGAGCTCCCAGTCGCGAACGTCTATGCCGTCCACCGTGACGCGGCCGGCGGTGACGTCGAACAGGCGCGGTACGAGCATCGCAAGCGTCGATTTGCCGGAGCCCGTTCGGCCGATCACGCCGAGGCTCGAGCCGGCCGGGACACGAAGGTCGATCTCACGCAGGATCGGATGTCCGTTGCCGGGCGAGGCGTATCCGAACTCGACGCCCTCGAACGTGATCTCACCTCGAAGCCCCGAGGCGATCACAGGATCCGGGCGGTTGCGGATCGTGGGCACCGTATCGAGGATCTCGCCGAGCCGCACGAGAGCGGCGCGCCCGCGCTGGTAGATCGTGATCATCCAGCCGAGCGCCATGATCGGCCACGCCAGGATGTGCAGGTAGGCGATGAATGCGACGAGCTCGCCGAGCGTGAGCGAGCCGCCCACGACGAGGATGCCGCCGTAGTAAAGCACCACCAGGACGCCGAGCGAGGAAACGATGCGGATGAACGGGAAGACACGGCCGCGGAGCTTGGCGACCTCCATGCTCTCGTACTTGAACTCATCGTTCAGTTCGCGAAACGTCTCGGCCCGCGCTTCCTCCCGCACGTAGGCCTTGACCACGTGGATGCCGCTGAGATGCTCCTGGACGAAGCTCGACATGTCGGCGAGCTTCTCCTGCGTACGCATCGTCGCCTCCATCATCGCGCGACTGTAGTGTTTGACTACCCAGAGGAGGATCGGAAACGGGACCATCGCGGCGAGCGTGAGTCGCACGTCCATGAAAAGCATCAGCGTGAACGCGTACGTGCAGTAGACCGGCGTGTTGATGAAGGTGAGGATGCCCGGTCCGAGCATCAGGCGAACGGCGCCGATGTCGTTGACGAGGCGCGACATGAGGTCGCCGGTGCGCTGGCGCTGGTAATAGGCCTGCGGCAGGGTCTCGAGGTGACGGAACAGGTCGTTGCGCAGCTCGTACTCGATGTCGCGACCGGTGTTGAAGATCAGCGTGCGCGATAGCGTCCGCACCAGCGCCTGGAAGAGCGCCAGAGCGACGATGGCGCCCGCGCACCGGGCCACGACCGAGGTCGCGTCGGGAGCTCCGCCACGGATCGCGTCGATGGCCAGCCGCGTGAAGTACGGAATCGCCATCACCATGCTGGCCGTGGTGAACAGGCAGGCGGTCCCGACCAGATAGCGGAGCCTGTAACGGAGGACGTATTGCCAGAGTCGTTTCACGCGCAGCGAACGCGGAACTATACCGATACGCCCGAGGTCTGTGAAGGTAGTGTGACGACCCCTGCACCCGCGGATCCTTCGGGGGGAAACCTGCGGCGCGCGGCCGCGGCCGCCGTGGCCGGCGCCTGCCTCGGCGTTCTGACCTTGGGGGCGACCGGCTGCCGGCCCGGCTATGTCGCGCGCGTCGGCGTCCAGCACTTGCGATTCATGGCGCGCGCGCGGCCGATCGCGGAGCTGATCGGTGAGGAGACCGATCCGATCCGCGTCCGACGGCTCGAGCTGGTTCTCGCCGTTCGCGAGTTCGCGGCGGTCAGCGGACTGGACGTCGGGGGCAGCTACGAGAAGGTTTCCGACACGTCGGGGCTGTCGACGGCCTACGTGGTGACGGCTGCCCATCGCGGTCGACTCGAACCGTACGTCTGGAGCTATCCGGTGGTCGGGCGCATCCCGTACCGTGGATACTTCGAGAGGGAGTCGGCCGAGCAGTTCGGCGCAACGCTCGACGAGAAGGGTTACGACGTCTACATCGTCGAGGCGGGCGCGTACTCGACGCTCGGCTGGTTCGACGACCCGCTACCTTCCGGTGTTCTCGACTACGACGACGTTGCGCTGGTCGACCTCGTTCTCCACGAGCTCGTTCACCGCACTGTCTACCTCCCGGGGAATATTTCTTTCAACGAGACGCTCGCCTCGGCGGTGGCCGGCCGGTTGACGATCCGGTTCTTCGAAGAGCGTGGTGCGAGCGAGGAAGCGACGACGGCAGGTGAGCGACGCGAGCGCTGGCTCGCGCAGAGCCGCGCCATGGACAAGCTCGCCGCAGAGCTCGACGTCTACTTCACCTCCGTCGAGGGTCGGGAAGCCGACGCGATCCTGGCTGGACGTCGTGAGATCTACGAGCGCGCGCTTCCGAGCATGGCCGAGCTCGGGCTGGTACCGGCCGAGCCGGACGCGAGGCTGATCGATCGCTTGAACAACGCAGTTTTCCTGGCGTTGTGGCGCTATCGCAAGCAGGCGCACGTGATCGACGCCTACGTCGGAAGCTGCGCCGACGCGGGCTCGGCACTGTCGTCGCTGCCCGCGGTCGTGGGCGAGGCGGACGACCCGTACGCCGCTCTGCTGGCGACCCAGAGGGCACAGGTCTGTTGCTCCGAAACTCCTGCTGTGTCTTTTGTAGGCCGAACCCGACGCCGTGATCCGCCGTGTGAGACCGGGACGACGAATTCATCGACCTAGGAGGGGCGACTGCACCATGACACCGAGAGTGAAAGAGATCCTGAGCTGGTACGCGACCGACAGCCCCGGCACGCTCACTAACCTCGCCGCGCTCCTCAACACCGGCACGCTCGGCGGCACCGGCAAGCTCGTCATCCTCCCCGTCGACCAGGGATTCGAGCACGGCCCCGCTCGTAGCTTCGCGCCCAACCCGGCGGGCTACGATCCGCGTTATCACTTCCAGCTGGCGATCGACGCCGGCTGCAACGCGTACGCCGCTCCGCTCGGATTCATCGAGGCCGGCGCGATGGAGTACGCCGGCGATATCCCGACCATCCTGAAGCTCAACAACCACGACAGTCTGTCGCCTGACACGGAGAACCCGGTGACGTCGCTCACCGGCACGGTCGACGACGCCCTGCGGCTCGGCTGCGCGGCGATCGGCTACACGATCTATCCCGGTTCTGGTGAGTTCAAGTCGATGTACGAGGATCTGCGCGACTTGACCTGCGAGGCGAAGTCCAAGGGGCTGGCGGTCGTTGTGTGGTCGTATCCGCGCGGCGGCAACCTCTCCAAGGAAGGCGAGACGGCGATCGATATCTGTGCGTACGCGGCGCAGATCGCGGCGCAGCTCGGCGCCCACGTGATCAAGGTGAAGCCGCCGACCGACTTCATCGAGCAGGACGCCGCTCGCAAGGTCTACGAATCGGAGGGCGTCCCGATCTCGACGCTTGCACAGCGTGTCAGCCATGTCGTCCAGTCGGCGTTCGGAGGTCGTCGCATCGTCATCTTCTCCGGCGGAGCGAAGGGCGCCGACGAAAAAGTCTTCGACGAGGTCCGCGGTATCCATGCCGGCGGAGGCTTCGGCAGTATCATCGGACGCAATTCCTTCCAGCGTAAGAAGGACGACGCGCTGAAGTTCCTGGCTGCCGTGATGGAGATCTACCGGAGCTGACCCGAACGCCCAGCGCGTTACAGCGGCGGGGGCACGATGCCGTTCGACTCGAGGTAGGCCGCGCGTTCGAGCGCGACGGTGCTCACCGGCGGGCGCGACATCGTGCGCTCGCGCCACGCGTCGAGGTTCGGGTGTCCTTCGCCCCAGGGCGCGCCGAGGAAGCCGGCGAAAAACTGCGCCATGAAGAACGCGATGTCGGCGTAGCTGAGCTCGCCTTGAAGGAATTCGCGTGATTCCAGCTCCGCCTCTCGTGCGTGGTAGTAGCTCGCGATGGCCGTTCGCGCTGCCGAGAGCCCGTCCTCGCCTGCCGATTCCCAGTTCGAAGGCATCAACGTCACCACGTACGGGAACAAGATCTCGTCCGAGCTCAGCTCAGAGAGTCGCGCCCGCGCCCGGGCTGCGGGCTCCCGCGGCCACAGGGGAGGCGTGGGATGGGTGTCCTCCAGGTACTCGAAGATCTGGGTCGAATCGTACAGTTCGACATCACCGTCTATCAGTACCGGCACCTGTCGCTTAGGATTGACGCGCACCACTTCCGGGTGCTTCGGCTGGTAGGACGTCTGCAGCGAAAATGGCACCAGCTCGCGCTCGAATTCGATGCCTTTCTCGGCCAGGGCGATCTCCGCCTTGGCGCCGAACATGCTGATCGGTCCGGAGTAGAGCTTCATTGCGGCCCGCGCGGTATCTACAGCCGTCCGGCAAGGATGGCCTGCTCGAACGTGAGCGGGACGGGACGCTCGTCGATCGGCAAGTAGTTGCGGATCTCCTCTCCGAGGTAGAGCTGGCGCGGTCGCACGATTTTCTGTTCCTCGTCGAGCACCATCTCGACCCATTGCGCCAGCCAGCCAGCCGTACGCGGGATCGCGAACAGCACGGGAAACATGGCCATCGGGAAGCCCATGGCCTGGTAGATGATGCCCGAGTAGAAATCGACGTTCGGGTAGAGCTTTCGGGACACGAAGTAATCATCGTCGAGCGCGATCCGTTCGAGCTCGATGGCGATATCGATGAGTGGGTTCTTGCCCGTCTCCTCGAAGACGTCGTAGGCGGCCTGCTTGATGATCTTGGCGCGTGGATCGTAGTTCTTGTAGATGCGATGGCCGAAGCCCATGAGGCGCCCTTCGCCCGCCTTGACGCTATCGATGAAGGCCGGGATGTTCCTGACCGAACCGATTTCCTCGAGCATGTGGATGACGGCTTCGTTGGCGCCGCCGTGCAGCGGCCCGTACAGCGCCGCCGTCGCCGCCGCCACGGCGGAATAGGGGTCGGCGTGCGAGCTGCCCACTGTGCGACACGCGGTCGTCGAACAGTTCTGCTCGTGGTCGGCATGCAGGATGAAGAGGACGTCGAGTGCACGCTCGAAGATCGGATTGGGCTCGTACCTGAGCTCGGTCATCTTGAAGAGCATCGAGAGGAAGTTGCCTGTGTAGCTCAGGTTGTTATCAGGCTGGACATAGGGCAGCCCGAGGCTGTGGCGATACGCGCACGCGGCGATGGTCGGCACCTTGCCGATCAGGCGCCTGGCCTGGACCCGTCGGGAATCGAGATCTTCGATGTCCTTCGCTTCGGGGTAGAACGTCGAGAGCGCGCCCAGCGTGCCGACGAGCATCCCCATCGGGTGAGCGTCGTAGCGAAAGCCCTCCATGAACTTCTTGAGGTTCTCGTGGATCATCGTGTGAATGGTGATGTTGTGGGCCCATGTGTCGAGATGATCCGCGTCGGGCAGTTCGCCCTTGATGATCAGGTATGCGGTCTCGAGGTAGGTGCTGCGCTCTGCCAGCTGCTCGATGGGATAGCCGCGGTAGCGCAGGATGCCAGCCTCGCCGTCGATGAAGGTGATCGTGCTCTTGCAGGCGGCCGTGTTGACGAGGCCGGGGTCGTAGCCGAGTAGACCGAAGTCGTCGTCGCTCACCTTGATCTTCCGCAGGTCGAGCGTTCGTATGGATCCGTTCTCGATCGGTAGCTCGTACGTCTTTCCGGTCCTGTTGTCCGTGATCGTCAGGGTATCCTTCGACTTGCTCGTCATCTCGGTATCGTTCCTTCTCTCGATCCTTGTCGCCTGCGTCCGTGGTAGGTTATCAAGCGATCGCGCTCGCTCAAGTTAGATGAGGTGCACGGTTGTCGCAGCCATGACGGGACCGTGAACCGACCCGCGGACCAAGCCGCTTCGGCTTCGCTCACACCTGCCGCCCGAATCCGGCCGGCAGTGAGCGGGTAAGGGGGGAACCGGGGCGTGGCTCAGGCGTCGGCGTCGCTGCTGCGGTCGCAACCTTTCAGAAAGACCTCGATGAGCGCGTTCGCGTATTCCTTCGCTGTCTCGGGCGAGCGCGGCTCGAGCCCGAAGAGCTGGGTCACCAGAGGCGAGAGGTTGAAGAAGAGCTGCGCTGCGCCGACGAACATGAACGAGAGGAAAGGGGCGGGGATGTCCTTGATCAGCCCGGCTTCACGAGCCGCCTCGATCTCCTTCTCCCACACCTCGGCCAGGGGCCGCACGTGCTCGTCGACGAGCCACTCCAGACGAGCGCCCTCGACGACGCCGTCGTGATTGATCATCCGGGCGAGTTGTGGTGCCTCGATGGTGAAGTCGATGAACGCGTGGCCGATGCCGGCGAGCCGGCACGCCGGGCCCATGCCCTCGAGCTCCTCGCTCTTGGCGGCGAGCCGCGCGTTCAGTCTGTCGAAGAGCTCGTTAACCGTCGTCTTCCATAGGCGCTCCTTCGAACCGAAATGATAATGGACCAGCGGCTGCGTCACGCCGGCGCGGCGCGCGATCGATGCGGTGGTGGCGGCGTCGTAGCCGTTCTCGGAAAACTCCTCGCTTGCTGCCGACAAGATCATCGAGCGCGTGACTTTTGAAGATCGGCCTCGTTTTCGTGGACGGATCTGTTGTTCGGACGGACCGTCGCCGGTGAGGTCGGCCTCCATGCGTG
>SPBQ01000524.1 GCA_004525875.1 Myxococcales bacterium | reverse complement strand
GGGACATCGACGACGAAGGGTTCCGAGGCGCCGCTGCAGTCCGAGGAGGTCGGCGAGTCGCTTGACGGTCCGCCCGAGCCCGCCTTCGACGATCAGGAGTTCGACCGACGCCGCGATTCAGAGCTCATCGACGATCTGCGCTCTCGCGACATCGAGGCCCGCGCGTCGGCGCGCGGCGTGGTAGTCACGCTCCCCGACGTGCTGTTCGAGTTCGGCAGCGATCAGATGAAGGGCGAGGCGCTGCGGCGCATCTCCGACATGGCCGAAGTCATCAATTTCCGCGCGCGCGGCCGGCGCATCGCCGTGGAGGGGCACACCGACTCGATCGGCGCGGCCCTGTACAACCAGGGTCTGTCCGAGCGTCGGGCCCGGGCTGTCGCCGACGCGCTCGTCGAGGCGAACATTTCCCGCAGCCTCGTTTCGACGCGCGGCTACGGTTCCATGTTCCCGCTCGAGCCCAACACCAACGACGACGGTAGCGACAATCCTGCCGGGCGGGCCCGCAATCGTCGCGTCGAGATCGTCATCCTCGACTGAGGCCGGCGCCGCCGGTCGAAAAAAGAAAGGCCCGCCCCCGGGGGGGGGACGGGCCTTTCGCGTCAAGTCCTGGACGAGCGCGCGATACGCTCAGGCGTCGTAGTACAGTGCGAACTCGTGGGGATGCGGCCGGAGCCGCATCTCGTCGACTTCGCGATCGTACTTGTAGCCGATCCACGTATCGATGAGGTCCTGTGTGAACACATCGCCTTTGAGCAGGAACTCGTGGTCGCTGCGCAGCGCCTCGAGCGCCCCCTCGAGCGAGGCGGGAACTCCCGGGACGTCGGCGAGCTCGGCCTTCGACAGGGAGTAGATGTCCTTGTCCAGCGGGCTGCCGGGATCGAGCTTGCGTTCGATGCCGTCGAGGCCCGCCATCAGCATGGCCGTGAACGCCAGGTAGGCGTTGCACGTGGGGTCGGGGAACCGACACTCGATGCGCTTGGCCTTCGGCGACTGTGAGTACATCGGGATACGGACCGCGGCCGAGCGATTGCGGCTGGAGTAGGCCAGGTTGACCGGTGCCTCGAAGCCGGGAACCAGTCGACGATACGAGTTCGTGGTCGGGTTCGTGAACGCGCAGATCGCCGCTGCGTGTTGGAGGATGCCGGCGATGTAGTGCATCGCGATCTCCGACATTCCGGCGTAGCCGTTACCGGCGAACGTCGCTTTGTCACCGTCCCAGATCGACTGGTGGACGTGCATGCCGGAGCCGTTGTCGCCAAAGATCGGCTTGGGCATGAACGTGACGGTCTTGCCGTTGCGACGGGCGACGTTCTTCACGCAGTACTTGTACCACAGGAGCTGATCGCCCATCTGAACGAGCGGCGCGAAGCGCATGTCGATTTCTGCCTGGCCTGCGGTCGCCACCTCGTGGTGGTGGCACTCGACGCGGATTCCGACCGATTCCATCGCCTGCACCATCTCGGTGCGGAGGTCCTGCTGGCTGTCCGTCGGTGCGACCGGGAAGTAGCCTTCCTTGTAGCGCGGCTTGTGGCCGAGATTCGCTCCGCCGTCTTCGCCGGTATTCCAGAACCCCTCCGAGGAGTCGACCTCGTAGAAAGCCTGGTTCTGCGACTCATCGAAGCGAACGCTGTCGAAAATAAAGAACTCGGGCTCCGGTCCGAAGAACGCGTTGTCGCCGAGGCCGGTCGATTGCAGGAAGCTCAACCCCTTCTTCGCGACGCCGCGCGGATCCTTGGAGTAGGGCTCGCGCGTGATCGGATCCTCGATCTGGGAAATCAGGGAGAGCGTCGGCGCCTCCATGAACGGATCGATCACGGCCGTGTTCGGATCGGGAATCACGAGCATGTCCGACTCGTTGATGGCCTTCCAGCCGCGGATCGAGGATCCGTCGAAACCGAGGCCATCCTCGAAGATGCCCTCCTCCAGCTCGCTGGCGGGGATCGTGAAGTGTTGCCAGGTTCCGGGCAGGTCGCAGAACTTGATGTCCACCATCTGGACGCCGTTCTTCTCGGCGAATGCCAGTACGTCTTTGGGCTTCATTTTCTCTATGGTCTCCTTAACCAAGAAAAGTAGACGCATCCCCGCGCGAGCAAGGGAGCGTGTCCGATCTGCATGCTGTTACCGTCGCTGCCTAGAGCGCAGCCTCGCCGGTCTCGCCGGTGCGGATGCGAACGACCTCACCGACATCGGTCACGAAGATCTTGCCGTCGCCGATCCGACCCGTTTTGGCCGCCGTCGCGATCGCCTCGAGGACGGCGTCCACCTGATCGTCCTTCACGATCACTTCGAGCTTTACCTTCGGCAGGAAGTCCACGACGTACTCGGCGCCGCGATAGAGCTCGGTGTGACCGCGCTGACGACCGAACCCCTTCACTTCCGTCACTGTGATGCCCTGG
>SPBQ01000192.1 GCA_004525875.1 Myxococcales bacterium | reverse complement strand
GAAGAAGGAAGTCTACGACGCCGACCTATTCGCGATCGTCGCCAAGGAGTGGGACTCGGCGACGCATTTCGAGCTGATCGACGTCCACTGCGACTCATCGCTGGCCGGACCGCCGCGCGCCAAAGTCCGGGTGCGGGTCGGCGGCGAGGAGCGCGCGGCCGAGGCAGGTGGTGATGGCATGGTCGACGCCTGCTACCGCGCGATCAAGGAGGCTACCGGGCTGCGGCCGCAGCTGGAGAGCTATCAGGTCAAGGGCATCACGGGCGGAACCGATGCGGTCGGTGAAGTCACGTGCATGATCTCGCACGAAAATTCGTCCGTGCGCGGCCACGGCGCGCACACCGATATCGTCATGGCGAGCGCCTACGCGTTCATCGATGCACTCAACCGCGCTGTGGAGCGGTCGAGGGCGGGTAAGGACGGCGGGCGGCCGGTCGGCCCGTGAGCCGGCTCGCCCCATGCGTGTGAAGGCCGTCGTCGAGTACCGCGGCACCGAGTATGCGGGCTGGCAGGTACAGCCCGGACAGCGCACCGTGCAGGCTGCGCTCGAGAAGGCGCTCGAGGTGGCTACCGGCACCGCTTCGCGCGTGGAGGGTGCCGGACGCACCGATGCCGGGGTCCACGCCGTCGGTCAGGTCGCGGCCTTCGACGTGCCGGGCGGAACGGATCTCTACCGGCTGCGCGCGTCGCTCAACGGCCTGACCGACCGCGATCTCGCGGTCCTCGTGCTCGAGCCGGCGCCGGAGGGTTTCGACCCGCGGCGGGCCGCGCGGCGCCGGATCTACCGTTACACCATCGTGCACGGCCGCCCGCCGGCGCCACTGCTCGCCGATCGCAGCTGGCACGTACCGGCCGCGCTCGACCGGTCGACCCTCGACCGGCTTGCCGCGGCCGTCGTCGGCCGTCACGACTTCTCGGCATTCCGTGCGGCCGACTGCGCTTCGCTCAGCACTGATCGTGAGGTCTTCGCCAGCCGCTGGTCGTCAGCGGAAGCGATTCTCGAGTACGAGGTCTGCGCGAACGCGTTCCTCAAACACATGGTCCGCGTTCTCGTCGGGTCGATGGTCGACGTCGTGCAAGGCAAGCTCGACGAGGCGGTGTTCCGCGATCTGCTCGAAGGGGGCGATCGGCGCGAGGCGGGTCGAACGGCGCCCGCACGCGGGCTGGTGCTCGAACGTGTCGATTACTGAGCGACTCCCGTCGACTATTCGGACGAGTCGTCGCTTTCCTCATCCGCGTCGTGAATCCGCAGGAAGCGAGCGTCCTCGAGCCCCTCGGGCAGGCAAGACTCCGCACTGCCTTTTCCGTAGCCCAGGTCCTTCATCAATCGGGTAGGCGCGTTGCGAAGGTGCATCGGCACCGGACGCGCGCCGCTGTGCCGCACTTCCTCGGCGGCCGCGCCGACCGCTTCGTACGACGCGCGCGACTTGCGCGCCCGCGCGAGGTAGGCCGCGCCGTGGGCAAGGTTGATGCGCGCCTCGGGCATGCCGACGAAGTGCACCGCGTCTGTCACTGCGACGGCCAGCGCGAGCGCGTTCGGGTCGGCCAGGCCGATGTCCTCGCTGGCGAAGATCACCATACGGCGGGCGATGAACAGCGGGTCTTCACCCGCCTCGATCATGCGAGCAAGCCAGTAGACGGCTGCGTCGGCGTCGCTTGCGCGCATACTCTTGATGAAAGCCGAGACGACGTTGTAGTGCTCCTCGCCGCCCTTGTCGTAGGCCAGCGCCTTGCGCTGCATGCCCTGCTCGGCGAGTGCGAGATCGATCACCGTGACGGCGCTCCCCGCCGCAAGATCGGCCGCCGCCTCCAGCGCGCCTAGCGCGGTGCGCGCGTCGCCGCCGGCCTGCTCGGCGATGAACTCGAGGGCGTCGTGCGCCAGCGTCAGTCCCGTCTCGCCGAGCCCGTGCTCGTGGTCGGCGATCGCGCGCTCGAGAAGCGTCCGCACGGCCGGCGTTGCGAGCGGCTCGAGGACGGTGACGCGGCAGCGCGACAGCAGTGGCCCGGTGAGCTCGAAGGAAGGGTTCTCCGTCGTGGCGCCCACGAGTGTGATCGTTCCCGCTTCGACGTGCGGCAGAAACGCGTCCTGCTGGCCTTTGTTGAAACGGTGGATCTCGTCGACAAACAGCAGCGTGCCGCGTCCCTCCGTGCGGCGGCGCTCTTCTGCTTGGGCGATGATCTCGCGCACGTCCTTGACGCCGGACAGTACGGCCGAGATCGTCACGAGTTCGTAGTCGGCGTTGCGGGACAGTAGCCGCGCGATCGTGGTCTTGCCGCTCCCGGGCGGCCCCCACAGGATGCAGGAGCGCGGGGCGGCCCCCCGTACGATGCGGCCGAGAAACGATGTCGGCGCCAGCACCTTCTCGTGACCGACAAGATCCTCGAGACGTCGCGGGCGCATGCGCTCGGCGAGCGGCGCCGTGCGAGCGTGCTCCGCGTCTGCCGCTGCCTCGAACAGGCTTGGTTCCGGGGTCCTTGCCATCTTTCCAGTCTTTCCAAGCTTGGCCGGCTCGGCGAGACTCGCGCGTGAGAGTCGCATAGGATGTCACCGTGCCTGGCCGCAAGGAAACGAGACCCGTCGGGAGAATCGAGACGGTCGGGATCGTCGTCAAGCCCGGCGACGCGGACGTTGTCGCGGCGGCCGCGACGCTGGCGTCGAGCCTGGCCGCGCGCGGCGTCTCGGTCCTGGGCGACGACGACTGGGCGCACGCGACCGACGCCGCCGAGGCTGTATCGCGCGTCGATCTCATGGAGCGTTCTGACCTCGTCGTCGTGCTCGGTGGCGATGGAAGCCTGCTCGGCGTGGCGCGCCTGACCGGCCCGCGCCCGGTTCCGGTACTGGGCATCCATCACGGTGACTTCGGTTTCCTGACCGATGCCGGTGATCAGGATCTCGACACGGTCATCGATGCCGCACTGGCCGGAAACCTCTCGGTGGAGAACCGTGGAATGCTGGCCGTCGTCGTCAAGCGGGCCGGTGACGTCGTGGACGAGGCGCAGGGGCTGAACGATGCAGTGATCGGGCGCGGTTCGCTCTCGCGGATGCTCACTCTCGAAGTCAGCGTCGACGGCGAAATGCTGGCCGAGTATCGGGGGGACGGGCTCATCGTCGCCACGCCCACGGGATCGACCGCCTACTCGCTGTCGGCCGGCGGCCCGGTCGTGGAGCCGAGCATGCACGCGATGGTGCTGACGCCGATCGCCCCTCACACGCTCGGCAGCCGGCCGCTAGTGTTACCTGACTCATCGACGATCGCTGTGCGTGTGGCCAGCGAGTGCGACGACGCCGCGCTCACCGTCGACGGTCAGGAGCAGGTGGAGCTCGAGCCCGGCGACGTCTGCCAGGTCACGCGCTCGCCGAACCGCGCCGCCATCGCTACCGTATCGCGCGACGGTTACTTCTCGATCCTGCGCCGCAAGCTGCATTGGGCTGCGCGTGGCGAAGGCCGCTCGCGCCGCCCGCGCTAAGACCCGCCGATCAGGCTTCGGCGAGCGCGGCGCGTGTCACCCGCCCGACGCCGATGCCAAGCATCGGCAGTGCCACGAGCCCCTGCGCGACGAGCGTGAAGAACTGTACTGCGTTCAGGAGAATGCCGTACGCGAGGGCCTCGGCCTTGGGTACTCCGAACAGCCCGAGCGCGACCACCGACGCAATCTGGAACACGCCGACCATCCCCGGTGGCGACGGCAGAGCGGTGCCGACACCGATCGCCACGAACACGACCAGTGCCGCCGCGAACGGGAGCTGGAGATCGAAGGCGAGCATCAAGACGTAGCTCGAGAGGATCGGCAGGAACCACAGTCCCAGCGTCACCAAGAACACGACGCCCACCAGTCGCTTGTTCGGCAGAATTTGCAGCCCGTCGCGCGCCGACGAGAGTACGTGCAGACACCAGAGCTGCGCTCCCGCGGGTAGCAGTCGCCCGATCGTGGCGTTGAAGAACCGCTCGCCGCCAAGCCAGAAGCCGACGACGATGAACAGCAGAGTGCAGAACGCCACGAGGCTCCCGGCCGACGCCTTGTGGGCCCAGTGCGGCAGGTCGTTGGCCACCAATGCGATATGGATGAACAGCACCATCGCCGCCGTGTCCATCATCTTCTCGAACACCCAGTTCCCGACGATGGCCGGCACCGCTATGCTCGATTTCCACGACATCAGCAGCGGACGCACCGGCTCACCGAGCCGGAACGGCAGAACGTTGATCATCATGTAGGCCACGGCCACGACCTGCCACGTGAGTGAGAACGGTAGATCCTCCAGCGGGCTGAGCTCGATGCGCCAGCGCCACGCACGGAAGACCTGGATAAGAAGGCTGATCCCGACCAGTGGGAAGAGGTAGAGAAGCGAGAAGCCGGAGAGCGCGCTCAGCAGCTCGGCGGCGTCGACCTGGCGCGCTGCCAGCCACAGGCACACGCCTCCGACCAGCAGGCTGATTGCGAGCTTGATCGCGATCTTGGTCGCGACGCGGGCGGATGTCACGGCTCGAAAATTCGCTTGGAGAGTACCTCCAGGTTCGGTCCGAGCTCGTAGACGATGGGTACGCCTGTGGTGATCTCGAGCGACTCGACCTGCTTGCCGGTGAGCCCATCGAGCTCCATCACGATGGAGCGGAGGCTGTTGCCGTGAGCCACTACCAGGACGGTCTCACCGGCTTTGAGGTCGGGCACGATTCGCGCGTGGAAGTACGGCAGGGTGCGCGCCGCGGTGTCCCGGAGGCTCTCCGCGTTCTCGCCCGGGGGCGCCGTATCGAAGCTGCGCCGCCAGATGTGCACCTTATCATCGCCGTACTTGTCGGCCGTCTCCTGCTTGTTGAGGCCCTGCAGGTCGCCGTAGTGGCGCTCGTTGAGCGCGAGGTCGCGCTCGATCGGTACCGAAGGCTGACCAAGCACCTCGAGGATGATGTCCAGCGTAGCCTCGGCACGCACGAGCACCGAGGTATAGGCTTTCGTGAACGTGCTCCCGGCCCTAGCGAGCAGTTCGCCGGCGCGGCGGGCCTCTTCGCGCCCCCTGTCGGTGAGCTCGACGTCCACCCAGCCGGTGAAGCGGTTCTCGAGGTTCCACTGCGACTGTCCGTGGCGGACCAGGGTGAGCGTTGAGGAGTCGGCCATAGCGGGGCTATATAGGTTGGCGCCGAGGCGCAGCCAAACGCCAGGCGCACCCGCATCTGCGTTCGCGGCGAAGGCGACGCGGCCCGCGGCGGGACTTGTCCGGGAGGCCTGAGTCCTTTAATCTAGCACTTCTTCGTGGGGCCGTAGCTCAGTTGGGAGAGCGCCTGAATGGCATTCAGGAGGTCGTCGGTTCGATCCCG
>SPBQ01000211.1 GCA_004525875.1 Myxococcales bacterium | reverse complement strand
GGCCGGGTGGTCCCCCCACCCGACCGGGGGGGAAACGTGGCGCTCGCTATGAGCGCCTACCCAGACTTCTCCGTATCATCGCCAGAAACTTGCACCGGCAGCGGCAACGAGACCGACCGCACGTGCAGGTCTCGCTGCGGGAAGGCGATCTCGATGCCGGACTCTCGGAACGCGTCGTCGATCGCGTAGTGCATCGCGTTCTGGGTCATCCAGTAGAACTCCATGCTCGCGATGAAGACGCGGACGTGGAACAGGAGCGCGCTATCGCCGAACTCCCTGTACACGACGGTCGTGGCTGGATCCTTGAGAACATACTGGCATTCCGCGGCGCAACGGTAGAGGACTTCCTCGGCCTTGCGTGTGTCCGATCCGTAGGCGATCCCCACGGGGATGACCAGTCGCGTGATCGGGTCGGAGAGGCTCCAGTTGATGAGCTGGCCGGTGATGAATTCCTTATTGGGGACGATCAGCTCGCGACGATCCCAGTCCATGATCGTGGTCGCCCGCATACGGATGCGCGAGACCGTGCCCTTCAGCTCGCCAAGCGTCACCGTATCGCCCACGCGCACGGGACGTTCGAACAGGATGATCAGGCCGGAGACGAAGTTCGCGAAGATCTCCTGCAGGCCGAAGCCCAGCCCCACCGTCACCGCGGCGGCGAGCCACTGCACCTGCGACCAGCCGATGCCCAGCGCGCCGAATCCGAGAACGATGCCGATCACCGCGATCGTGTAGCGAGCCACCGCGGTCACGGCGTAGCGGATGCTCGCTTCGAGCGGGAGGCGCTGCAGGACCGTGATCTCGAGGAAACCGGGCATGTTGCGTGTGGCGATCGTCGTCATGATCAACACGAGCAGCGCTCGAAACAGGTTCGACAGTGTGATCGCTACCGCCGTCCCGTCGTCCTGCACAGTCGACCACAGCTCGACGCGGTCGAAGATGCGGAGTGCGGGTAGAACATCGCGCCAGATCACCCAGACCGACAGCACGAACACCAACGTGAGAACGCTGCGAGTCAGCCGACGCGTCTGCTCGTTGACGGCACCGAGGTCGAGCACGTGCTCCTGGGCGAGCGACGCGTCGATATCGGCGCCCGCTTCCGAGCTACCCTTCGCCTCCGTGCGTGCTCGCGCCTCGTGGCGCTGGCGCGCCTGTGCGATCGCCAGACGTCGGCGCGCAAGAAGGAGCCAGCGAACGGCGACGGAGTCGATCAGCAGCAGCGTGAGCGCCGTCCAGATGGTGGACATGATGAGCTCGGCGAAGCGCAGCGCCGCGTACTCCCAACCGGACAGGGCCATGATCGCCAGCGTGACCCACACCGCGGTTGCGGCCGGCTGCTGGTAGCGGCGCAACGACCTCGCCTGGTTCTTCGCCGAGGCCGGCGGTGACTCCTCGCGCTCGGGCCGCAGCAAGGTCCAGGTCAACCCGGCGAGCACGAGCAGCGCCTGCACCATCGCGAGCCGGCCGAGCGAGTCGACCCATTTCTGCGTGCCGTGCTCGTTGAGAGCGGCGGTGACGAACAACGCCGGCAGAGCGATCAGCAACGCCGGCGGAAACGACCTGCGCACCCGCTTGAGCCAGCGGTCGCGAGGCCAGCGCAGGTACACCTCACCCAGTCCTTCTCTGCGGCAGAGCTGCCGGCCGAATTCGAAGAAGAAGTAAGTCGTCGCCACCTCTCGGAGGCCGAACACGACCGCAGACGTGTAGTCAAGGCGCGCACCGCCGGTCCCGCCGAGCAGCCACGCGCTGAGATGCAGCAACGCGGGCCACGGCATCGACATGACCACGGTGGCGATCAGCAGGAGGAAGGACGCCTGGATGGCCCGTTCAGTGTTCTGCCTGGCCGCTTCGGCGTATTCGCCGACGCTGCGCTTCAGGTTACGAGCTACAACGAGCAGGCCGAGCCAGCCCATGACGAGCACCAACGCAGCGAACGGCTCGTCCGAGATCGTATGCTCGACGGCTGTCGCCAGAGAGGCGACGTTCGTGGGCGAGATCAGCCAGTTCAAGCCCGTCAGCGCGTCTTCGAGCATCGAGAGCGAAAGCGCCGAGCGGCCGCGAATCCACAGCACGTTCTCGTCAATGAAGTCGCGGTATGCGCGCGTCTCGTCAATCAGCGCGCGCTCGCTGACGTCGAGGTCGATGAGGGTAACGAGTAGCGAGTCGGAGTCGCGAATCGCGGCGTCAAGATAGCCACGCTGGGTCGTCAGCAGCTCGGCAACCTTCGGCTCGAACTCCGCTGCGGCGTCCTCTCCTTGATCGACCGCGATCGCCTCCAGGATCTCGCGTTGCTGCGCCGCACGGTCGATGAGACGATCGCGGCGTTCCTCCAGCTCCAGCGCCGCGAGCTGAACGTCGGCGATCTGGTCGGTTCGCTGACGCAGATTCTTGACGTGGCGATCGAGCTCGGGGAGGCTGGTGCGCTGTTTGACCAGCAGCAGTCCTATCGTCTCGTTGAATCCCGCCGCCCGTGCCTTCTCGCGCGTGGTGCTAGCCTGCGCGCTGAGTGACGCGAGCCTCGTTTCGACGTCCGTGAGCTCCTGCTTCGCGCGCTCGATGCGTCCCGCCAGCCCCTGCTCGCCCGTGCGCAACGCGGCCAGCTCCGCGGTCTCGGCGGCGAGCTCGGCCAGCCGCGGGTGGCTCCGGGAGAGCTCTTCTTTCTTGTCGACCGCCTGGCGCGCGGCCGCTTCCGCCTCGAGCCGTCGTCGCGAGTTGACCAGCTCCTGGAGGGCGTCGCGGCGACGCTGGATCGCGGCCGTCCGGCGCGCCGCCAGCTCCTTACTGGCCGGCAGCAGCTCGCGCCGCGCATCGATGCTGCGCAGCTCGGCCTGCGCGGCGCGCCCCTCGACGTCGATCCGCACCAGCTCCGCTAGCAGCTCCGCGCGTCGGGACAGCGCCGCCTCGTCGTCGGGAGCAGGCTCACCGCCGGCGACCAGGTCGCTGTCGAGCGTGCCCGCCCTCTGGTTCAGCTCGCTGATCTGCCGCGGGATCCCGGCGCGCCGCTCGCCGCGCTCCTGCTGTTCTTCGCCGATCTCGGCCTCGCGCTTGATAGCGGCGTCTAGATCAGCACTCGCCTGCGAGAGCAGGCTCTGGATGTCCTCGAGCGTTGCAGCGCCCGCAATCTCCAGCGGCTGGTCGGTCACCGGCTTCTCGAGCTCGGCACGAGCGCGCTCGAGCGCGGCCGGCGCCTCGAGGACGAGACGCTCATTCTCGGCGGCGTGCTTCTCCAGAGCCGCCGCAGCCGCGAGATGGTCGACGGCAAGCCGGTAACGCCGCACCACCTCCGTGCGCAGCGCCTCCTCGAGCCCCGTCTCGGCCTCCACCAACGCGGCGCGCGCCCGGAGCGCGTCGGCGTTCAGCCCGAAGCCGGGCGCCACCAGCACGCGGGCGTCGGAGGAGGGCTCCTCGGCAGCCGCCACGACGGCCGCATCGTTCGTGGCGGGCTTCGCCTCGCCGGCGGACTCCTGCGCAAGGACGCCTCCGACCGGCGTGAGCAGAGAGAGCCACAGTAAGAAGGCCGTCGTCGGACGCATCACCGCCCGAAGCTGCCTAGGCTTCTCGCGTAACGCAAAACGCGACGCACGCGCGGGCGCATGGGCGAGGGACGCCAGCGGCTTGTGCGTCGTCGGTTCGGCCGCCTCTGCGTTTTTCGCTAATGGAATCGCCTCGCGCTATATCGCTTTTGCCTTGCCCGTATCGTCGGCGCTCCGGTCAGCCGGAAACGACGGGCCCAGCCAGCGAGGACACCGTGGGACTCACCTCTAAACAACAGTCCGAAGTCGAGGCCGCACGCGCCACGATGCGGCCCACGCGGCGCGCGACCGTCGACGCGATCGAGGAGATCCTCTACGAGCCGCTCTCGGTGCTCGATCACGGCTTCATCCGTGTCATCGACTACATGGGCGACGACTCGGCCATCGTGCAGGCGGCCCGCGTCTCCTACGGCACGGGCACCAAGAAGTCGCGCGACGATGCAGGTTTGATCAATTACCTGCTGCGCAACTGGCACACCTCGCCGTTCGAGATGTGCGAGATCAAGCTCCACGTCAAACTGCCGATCTTCGTTGCACGCCAGTGGATCCGACACCGCACCGCGAACGTGAACGAGTACTCCGCTCGCTACTCCATCCTCGACAACGAGTTCTACATACCGGAGCGCGAGCACCTGTCGGCCCAGTCGAAGACCAATCGCCAGGGCCGCGGCGACCTGCTCGAGGGCCCCGAGGCCGATCGCGTGCTCGAGCTGCTGCGCGAGGACGCCGCGCGCGCGTACACCCACTACGAAGAGATGCTCAACGAGACGACGGAGGGCATCGAGATCGACGAATCGCGCCAGGGTCTGGCCCGCGAGCTCGCTCGCATGAATATCTCACTCAACTTCTACACGCAGTGGTACTGGAAGACCGACCTCCACAACCTCATGCACTTCGTCCGGCTGCGCGCCGACGACCACGCGCAGTACGAGATCCGTGCCTATGCCGACGTCCTTCTCGACATCCTCGAGCGCTGGTGTCCCCATACGCACGCCGCCTTCTGCAACTACCGCATGGGCGGCGCGCAGCTCTCCGAAACCGCGCTCGATGTGGTGCGCCGCCTGCTCGCGGGCGAGACGTTGGAGCAGGAGTCGTCCGGCATGTCGCCACGTGAGTGGCGCGAGCTCAACACGCTGCTCGGGCGCTGATCGTCCGCCGAATCGAGCTGCTTCCGCTCCGAACGCCGTCAAACCGCAGACGCCTTGCGGCTCGCCGTGGCCGACGACAAGGCTTGCGCCCCTTTCTAGGGGTTTTTCTTCTGTTGCTCCCACTTTCTCCACGAGCCGCGCGCGTAGTTCGTAGACTGATCTTGTAGCCGCGGGGGCTGCGATCGCAGGCAAAACAAACGTCACGATGCTAGGACACGCGGCCAACCGATCCGGACGCTCCGGCACGCACCTCGAGGATCGCGTGATCGTCGTCGACGACAATCCGGAGCTACTGGGCGCGCTCGCGCACATGCTGAAGAGCGAGGGCCTCAGGGTCGATACCGCGGCCGACGGC